>JBAWZJ010000042.1:0-11027 GCA_037143085.1 Parachlamydiaceae bacterium
ACTTATCAAACTGCGAATCATCTTGATTAAATTCTGACATGCCTTCCCCTACGTTTTACGAACCTTCCGACCTCTTTTGTGAAGAGATATCTGGAAAGTTGAATTTTATAAACTTTTGAAGCCCCTCTCCTTTAAAAGGAGAGGGTATGCGTGTTACTGTTGTTCAACCTTTTCGGTTCTCATATCAAGACCTAAGCCCTGCATCTCTTTGATCAAGACATTGAACGACTCTGGCGTTCCAGGCTTGAGCAAGTTATCACCTTTGACGATAGATTCGTAAATACGTGTACGACCTGAAACGTCATCCGATTTTACAGTCAAGAGCTCTTGGAGCAAGTGAGCTGCGCCATACGCTTCTGCCGCCCAGACCTCCATCTCCCCGAAACGTTGACCCCCCATTTGAGCTTTACCCCCCAAAGGTTGTTGTGTAACGAGAGAGTATGGTCCAACAGCGCGAGCGTGGATCTTATCGGCAACAAGGTGGCTCAGTTTGAGCAGGTAGATATAACCGACGACAACAGGATTGTCGAACTGTTCACCTGTGCAACCATCATAAAGGTAGAATTTGCCATTTTCAGAAAGTTTCTGTTCTTTCATCATTTTCCAAATAACATCTTCAGGGAAGCCTTCAAACACAGGACTCTGAACATAAATACCAGCGCGTTTTGCAGCAAAACCCAAGTGAGTCTCAAACAACTGACCCATGTTCATACGGGAAGGAACCCCTAGAGGGTTGAGGATAACCTCAATTGATGTCCCATCTTCCATATAAGGCATGTCTGCTACAGGAACGATTTTGGAGACAACCCCTTTGTTCCCGTGGCGGCCCGCCATTTTATCACCGACTTGAAGTTTACGCTTCGAAGCAACATAAACCTTTACTTGGCGGATGATGCCAGGATCGAGATCTGTATCACCTTTGCGCATGAATTCAACTTCTGATTTGTATTGACTATCGAGTTTTTGCATTCCGATGTCATAATCTTGCAACATTTGTCGCAAAGTATCATACAAGTCATTCGAAGGCATCAGTAGGTCTTCGTTATTTTCTTTTTCGAGCATTTGGAGAAGATCTTGTTCGATCACCTCGCCCTCTTCGATAATCACTTCTGCAGTTTTTCTGTGAACAATCGTTGCAGGAGCCACTTCGTTAAGTAACAATGCACCAACTTTTTCATGTTTTTCTGTACGCAGTTCTGCCTGCTTTGTTTTGTATTCCCTTTGAATATCTTTCAACTTCGATGCTTCTTCGACTAACTCATCATCAGTTTTAGATAGACGATCGCGACGGCTGAATACTTTAACATCCATGACGACCCCCTCCGTTCCTGGAGGAACCGTTAAGGAAGCGTCTTTGACATCTGCTGCTTTTTCACCAAAAATTGCACGGAGAAGCCGCTCTTCAGGAGCGAGTTCTGTTTCCGACTTCGGAGTGATCTTGCCCACTAGGATATCGCCAGGCTTAACTTCAGCGCCGATACGGATAATACCGTCATCCCCCAGGTTGACAAGAGCTTCTTCGGAGACATTTGGAATATCGCGAGTGATCTCTTCTTTTCCAAGCTTTGTATCGCGAGCAGTAAGTTCGAACTCTTCGATATAAATCGATGTAAAGGCATCCTCTTTTAGAAGTTTTTGAGAGATGATGATAGCATCCTCAAAGTTATAACCAAACCATGGCATGAAGGCTACCAAAACGTTTTTACCGAGAGCAATCTCTCCGTTTTCAGTCGCTGGGCCGTCAGCAATGACATCGCCAGCTTTAATCTTATCACCGATTTGGCAAAGAGGCTGCTGGTTGATGCATGTTCCCGCATTTGAACGGAGGAACTTTTTCAATAGATAAACTTTTTTATCCAGACGGTTGCCCTTTGGTGAGATCACAATCTGGAATCCGTCGACATATTCCACTACGCCATCTTCCTCAGCGATAAGAACGGCGCCGGAGTCGCGTGCTGCGCGAGCTTCTAGACCTGTTCCTACAAGAGGAGCATCTGGTTTTAGTAAAGGAACAGCTTGACGTTGCATGTTCGAACCCATCAAAGCACGGTTGGCGTCATCGTGTTCAAGGAACGGAATCAAACCTGTGACAATCGAAACCAATTGTTTTGGAGAAACGTCCATGTGAGTCACTTTGGATGAGTCTACTTCGAAAGGTTCGCCCCGGTATCTAGCCCAACAGATTTTATCTTTGAACATCCCGTATTTATCTAGCTCTGCAGAAGCCTGTGCAATGACGCAGCGCTCTTCTTGGTCTGCCGTCATGTACTCAATCTGATCTGTCACGACGTGGTCGTTGACGATCCGATATGGAGTCTCGATGAAGCCAAATTCGTTAATCTTAGCAAACGATGAAAGAGAAGTGATCAAACCGATGTTTGGTCCTTCAGGCGTTTCGATAGGACAGATCCTGCCGTAGTGGCTGGAGTGAACGTCACGAACTTCAAAGCCTGCTCTATCACGGTTAAGACCTCCCGGTCCTAGAGATGAAAGACGACGCTTATGAGTCAGTTCAGCAACAGGGTTCGCTTGATCCATGAATTGAGACAGCTGGGAACGGCCGAAGAAGTCTTTGAGGACCCCGGACAATCCTTTTGCGGAAACAATTTTACCTGGAGTTAGCGTATCTGAAGTAAAATCAAACAAGTTCATTCTTTCGCGGATGATTTTTTCCATGCGTGCCAGGCCAATACGGCACTGGTTTTGGATCAGTTCACCGACAGAACGGACACGACGATTGCCCAAGTGGTCGATATCATCGGTAGATGTATCATCATGACCTTGTTTAAGGCGGATCAGATATTTTAGAGCTCCGATGACGTCTTCTTTTATCAAGGTAACGACTTGTAGAGTTTCGTCTGAGACATCCAAACCTAATTTAGAATTTAGCTTATAGCGTCCTACACGACCTAAGTTGTACCGTTTTGGATCGAAGAATAGACGCATGATTGCCGATCGGGCGTTTGCTAACGTTGCAGGTTCGCCTGGACGAATTTTTCTGTAGAAGTCTTTGAGAGCAGCTTCGTAAGAGTCTGTAGGATCTTTGAGGAGCATTTTGATGACAGGACTACTTTCATCAGCATTTTCTGCAATCTTAATAGAATCGATCCCAGCATCAGCCATACGCTTCAACATCGCTGTTGTGAGCTTTTCAGCAGCCTTGCCAAATGGCAAGCCGCTAGCTTCGTCAACAACATCTTGAGCTAGGATTTTACCTACGTATTTTGTGAATTCTTTTTCTGTTTTAATCTTTACTTTTTTGACAGGGAAGAACTCTTCGATGATATCGGCATTCGACGAATATCCAAGAGCGCGAATGAATGTTGTCGCCAAAATTTTACGACGACGCTTCTTTCTGTCGATGTAAATATGAATTAAGTCATTGGTGTCAAAAGCACCTTCGAGCCAGCTTCCGCGGTATGGAATAATTCGGAAAGAGAAAATGGAGTTGCCGCGAGCATGACGCTCTTCTTCGAAGCAGATGCCTGGGGACCGGTGAAGTTGGGAAACAACAACACGTTCTGCGCCGTTGATGATGAATGTTCCTTTGTCTGTCATCACAGGAATTGTTCCCATGTAGACTTCTTCTTCTTTGATGCCTGTTTCATCAGTCAAACGGAATCTGACTTTAAGCGTGACGTTGTATGAGATTCCTCGGCGGATACACTCTTCTGGAGTGTATTTTGGCACACCCAAGTTGTATGAAATGAATTCCAAGACTGTTTTTTCGTCATACGATTTAATCGGAAAAATCTCTGTAAAAACTTCTTGAAGACCGACATTTTCCCTTTCGTCTGGAAATTTATTGATCTGGAGAAATTGATTGTACGACTTAATTTGGATCTCAATGAGATTTGGTAAGTCTATGATCTCTTTCTTTTCAATGAAGCTGACGCGTTGCGGCGGTCTTTTCAACATCGTGAACGACTCCCTGGTATGGCTTAAAGCAAAACTTTTTGAATATTGAGGCTCTTGAAATACATCTTATTTTCAAGATACCCACGTTTCCGGCAGCACTCATTAATAGAGGCTATCCGGTTCCAGCTTAAACTCACCTTACGCAAACTGAGCAACATTTCGGCTGAGCCAAAGCCCCGGGGCTGCAGCGTTGTAAGAGGGGTCATATTGACTTAATATTACCCCTCTTGCAACGCTGCAGCCGCGGGAGCTTTCGCTTCAGCCCAAATGTCGCTCAGTTTGCGTAAGGTGAGCTAAAATCTCAGCATAAACAGAATCCCAGAGATAAGTGAACCGTTCCAACTTCCGTTGGGCGTTTCATCTATCCTGGGTATTCTTTGGAGACAGAAAAAAGGCTTATAGCCCTTTCAATGTAACCTTGCCGCCTGCAGTGTCAATCTTTTTCTTGATTTCTTCTGCTTCAGCTTTAGGAGATGTTTCTTTGATCACTTTTGGTGCAGCGTCAACGAGATCTTTAGCTTCTTTTAAGCCGAGACCTGTAACTTCGCGAACCACTTTAATGATTCCAATTTTCTTATCAGCTGGAGCTTCTGCCAAAGTGACTTGGTAGTCTGTTGCTTCAGCAGCTGCTGCTGCTGGAGCTGCTGCTGCTGGAGCCGCTACAGCGACAGCAGCAGCGGCAGCTTTAACGCCCCACTTAGCTTCGAGTGCTGTTTTTAGCTCGGACATTTCCAAAACGCTCAAATGGCTAAGAGCATCTACTAGTTGTTCAGTTTTGTTACTCACGGTACTACCTCTCTAATTTACTTAACTTGTGTTACTTGATTATTGATCAGCGTCTAACTTAGTTTTATTGTCTAAGCAGTAGACAACGCTGGAAAGCAATGCGTCCATGACTGCCAGAGTCTGAGCCATTGGAGCTTCGAATACGCTGAGCAACTGAGCCCGCATTTCGTCTTTTCCTGGGAGCTTAGACAGTGCATCCACTTCTGCAGCATTATAAAGTTGACCATCAATTCGTCCGCCAACAACTTGAATAGCCTTGTCGTTGCTTTCGCTGAATTGGATGACAAACTTTGTCATTTCAATCGGATCTTTTATCGCATAAACCAGACCAATATGGCCAGGGAGAGCTGAAAGATCGAGAGAAACGCCAGCTGCCTCAGCAGCCTTAATAAGAACGCGCTTGCGCATAATTTCGACATTGCCACCGAGCTTATGAACATCTCTGCGGAAGCCGTTAGCTTTGTTTGCTGTTAGTTTGAGGTAACGCATCACAACAAAGGATCCGTAGTGCTCAATCTGCCCTTTGATTTCGTCAAGAAGTAGTTGCTTATCTTGTCTCATGATCTGCTCCTTAAGCGATATCTAAGTCGCGTATATCGATTTTAAGACCTGGCCCCATCGTCGACGAAAGATGCATCGATTTGAGGTAGTTCCCTTTAGCAGATGCCGGCTTTGCGCGAACGACAGCATGCAACAATGCTAAAATGTTTTCGACCAGTTTACCACCATCGAATGAGAGCTTACCAAGAGCCGCGTTGATAATGCCATGGCGATCGAGTTTAAATTCGATTTTCCCGGCTTTCAACTCTTGAATGGCTTTTGCTACATCGGTGGTGACAGTACCGGTTTTTGGTGTTGGCATTAGACCACGAGGACCTAACACTTTACCAAGTTTACCAACATCACGCATCATGTCGGGAGTGGCGACAACGGCATCAAAGCCGGTCCATCCCGCGTTGACTTTTTCAAAAAGTTCATCATTGCCCGCGTAATCGGCGCCAGCAGCTAAGGCTTCTTTCACCTTATCTCCTCGTGCAAAGACGAGGATGACGATCGATTTACCAGTACCATTCGGTAATGATACAGTGCCTCGAACGTGCTGATCGGATCTACGGGGGTCAACTCCCATTTTAAGAGAAATGTCCACAGACTGGTCAAATTTGACCGTTGGGCATTTCTTCAGTATATCGACAGCTTCTTGGACGCTATGCAATTTTAGTGCATCGATTCCTTTAGCCATCTCCCGAGTTCTTTTACTTGGACGACCCATATACTTCTTATGTATAGAGAAACTATTGCACTACTTGTAGCACAAAAGCCTCTTGTTTATAATAACCCTGCAGAGTTTCCTATGAGGGGTTTTTGTGTTCTGCCACAGTTGACAGAACAAATCTTTATTCGTCGATGAGATCAATACCCATCGAGCGGGCAGTTCCTAGAACGATATTTGTTGCAGCTTCGAGATCGTTTGCATTCATATCTTGGATTTTATCTGAAGCAATTTTGCGCTCTTGACTGCGTTTAATTTTTGCTACTTTATCGCGGTTTGGGACAGCTGATCCTTTTTCAAGGCCGAGCTCTTTTTTGAGCAACTGTGCAACAGGCGATTTTTTGCAGATAAATGTAAAAGTTTTGTCTGCAAATACTGTGATCACAACAGGAAGGATATCTCCGGCCATGCTTTGTGTTTTAGCATTAAACTCTTTACAAAACGCCATGATGTTCACGCCAGCGGAACCAAGTGCAGGTCCAATTGGAGGTGCAGGGTTAGCCTTTCCAGCTGGAATCTGCAATTTAATTATCTTTACAATTTTCTTAGCCATAATCTTCTCTCAAATTAACAGGTACGATTAAAGAGGGAGTATGCTGGACAGAACCAAGCATACACAGCCCCCGAAATTTTATCTTTGGTAACTAGACACTAAAGTGTTTCAACCTCTTCACTAACTTCTTCGACTTGAGTAAACTCTAAGTCATCAACACGCGTCTCGCGACCGAAAATCGACACTAGAACGCTTAAGCGACCTTTGTCATGGAACACATTTGTGACAGTTCCCATAAAATTAACAAAGACGCCATCGGTAATTTTAACGCGGTCGCCCACGTTGAATTTATGTTTCTGCGTGACTTTTTCTTTCTTATCTTCTAGATCACGCAAGATCTCTTGAACTTCTTTTTCTGAAAGAGCTGTTGGCTTCTCTCCTCCTAGGAAGTCGATGACACCTGGAGTATTTTTTACGAACAGCCATGAGTCATCTGTCAGTTTCATTTGAATGAGAAGATATCCGGGCCATAGTCTTTTTTCGACCACCCTTTGTTTTCCATTCTTCACTTCAGAAACGTTTTCAATAGGAAGCAGGATCTGTTCTATGAGATCGGCAACGCCCTTAAGGACGCTCTGTTCTTCCAACGCTTTTTTTACTTTCTTTTCTTGTGTTGAAAAGACTTGCAGTACATACCAATTTTGCATTTGTCCTACCTAGTTTACCCACCGATCAGACGCATTAAAAAATTCAACCCACTTAAAACGGTTTGGATAATGATATCCATAAAATAGATTCCCATCCCGAAAATGAAGGTTCCTGCAACGACAATTTTTGTATAAGCGCGCAGCTCTTCAGGACTGGTCCAGCTAATTTTTTTAAATTCGTCTTTTATGTCACCGAGGAAATCTTTCCACTGACCTGTTTTGACGACCGTTTCACTTGTTGTTGCATTGGCAACTTTAGGCAACTGCTGCGTTTTTTTGACTTCCATCATTTCTACATCCACTGCCATTGAGCACCTCTTTCCATTATTATCGAGTGCGGAGGGATTCGAACCCCCGACCGGCGGCTTTGGAGACCGCTGCTCTACCAACTGAGCTACACACCCAAAAGGGCACGTTTTCACGTGCCCTTTATCAAATGCAGTTATCCACTGCTGAAATCAAAGTTATTTAATGATTTCAGAGACAGTTCCAGCGCCGATTGTACGACCACCTTCACGGATAGCAAAACGCATCCCTTTTTCCATCGCAACAGGAGCGATCAGCGTTACAGTGATTTCGACGTTATCGCCAGGCATAACCATCTCAACGTTTGCAGGTAACTCTACAGTACCTGTAACATCTGTTGTTCTGAAATATAACTGAGGACGGTATCCTGTGAAGAACGGCTTATGACGTCCACCTTCTTCTTTTGTTAGAACGTAGACAGGCCCTTTGAACACAGTGTGAGGTGTGCAAGTACCAGGAGCAGCCAAGACCATACCGCGTTCGATATCGCCTTTTTCAACACCACGTAATAGGATACCAACGTTTTCACCAGCACGAGCTTCTTCAAGAAGCTTGTTGAACATCTCAAGACCTGTAGCAACAGTATCGCGAGTTGGTCCAAGACCGATGATTTGCAATTTATCGTTTATTTTAACAATACCGCGTTCAACTCTACCTGTAGCAACAGTACCACGGCCAGAGATGGAGAACACGTCTTCAACTGGCATTAGGAATGGTTTGTCAACTTCGCGAGCTGGTGTTGGGATCTTTTCGTCGACAACTTTCATTAGTTCTTTAATGCACTCGACGTATTTAGGATCTCCTTCCAACGCTCTTAAACCTGAACCTCTAACGATAGGAGCATCTTTATACCCTTTCAATTCTAGAAGTTCATGAAGTTCCATTTCAACGAGATCAAGAAGTTCTTGATCGCTTTCGCCGAGCATGTCAACTTTGTTAAGAAATACAACGATTGCAGGAACTTGCATCTGGTGAGCCAAAAGAATGTGCTCGCGTGTTTGAGGCATAGCACCGTCTGTTGCTGCAACGACGAGGATAGCTCCGTCCATCTGAGCAGCACCGGTAATCATGTTTTTTACATAGTCGGCGTGGCCTGGACAGTCAACGTGAGCATAGTGACGGCTTGCTGTCTCGTACTCAACGTGGGACGAATTGATCGTGATACCACGAGCTTTTTCTTCTGGGGTGTTATCGATCGAAGCGTAGTCACGGAACTTAGCACCACCTGCTTCTGCTAGAACTTTCGTAATAGCCGCAGTTAATGTTGTTTTACCGTGGTCAACGTGACCGATAGTCCCGATATTGACGTGAGGTTTTTTCCTCTGAAAGGTTTCTTTTGCCATTTTATTTTATTCCTCCGTGTGGCCTGGATTTGTTATTTTTTTTCTTTTTCTGCCCAGAATAGGAATTGAACCTACGACCTTTTGCTTACCATGCAAATGCTCTACCACTGAGCTATCTGGGCAATCAAACACCATTTACGTTAAAGCGACATTGTAACCCAAAAGGCCATGAGTTTAAAATGTTCGCAATAATAAATCAACATCATTCGCTATATACCACTATCTTTGTCGGAAAGTGATACGTGCCTTCGTCAGATCATAAGGTGACATTTCCACTGTGACGGAGTCGCCGACGAGGACGCGGATGTTTTTCATTCTCATTTTCCCGCAAAGATGGGCCATCACGACCATCCCATTTTGCAGCTTCACTCTAAAATTCATGTTTGGCAAAAGCTCTTCAACTATGCCTTCGAACTTAATCGTATCTTCTTTTGTCATGCCTACTACAGTTGTGTGATGAAAGTAAAAATTCCTACTCGACACGATCCTGACGCACACCACAGTGAATCGAGCGTCAAAATTGAAACAAAGCCGAGATTGCGAATGTATAATAGGGTAACACAGTAAAAATAAATGTCAAGTAGAAAGATAAGGAATTTTAATTTTTCAGCTGATGAATCCACTTTCAGGTAAATAGCTCAATAGATCTCTTGTTTCTTAGTTCTTAACGTGTTATACCAAATGTGATGCAAAATGCTCTGTAACAATCGGGTTGCATAATCAAGAGGGATGATCATGTTTGAAAGCTGTTTAGAAAAACAACAACAAGTGAAAGAATTTTTTAAGTCCTGCTCTTCAGAGGAGCTTAAATACGAAAAAATCATTGAACTTGGAAAACAACAGAAACCTTTGCCCCTCTCAGCCAAAATATCTGAAAACCTAGTAAAAGGATGTCAGAGCAACACTTACTTGGCATCCTCTTTGGAAAATGGTCTTGTTGTTTTTCATGTAGAATCTGATGCGATCATTTCGGCGGGTCTCGCTGTGATTTTGATGAAAGTATATAGTGGTGAGTCCCCTGAAACGATCCTTAAATGCCCCCCTACCTACCTGGATGAACTCGGAATCAGCGCCAGCCTAACCCCAAGCAGAGCCAATGGCCTCTACAGCATCCACTTGCGAATGAAACAGGATGCCTTAAAGCTTTACATGCAGAAGGGGATATAACAAAAGAAATTAAAGCCAAATCTTTGAACTTCTCAAAGAGGGCCTTGATGATCTCAGAGATTACCAACAAGGAAAAAAGAAGTTGAGAACATGCATAGTAAGGGCTCCTAAGCCAGCTTCCCCCCTTTCAGCTAATGATATGAAGAGGATTTGATTCGGCTTAAAAAGGACTTACAATGAATAGTATAGGACAGGACAAATACCGATTTGAATATCAGCAAAAGCCACATCAGGAAGATGAGCAAATCCTCTTTGAAGGAATCAATGATGAGGCTGTTCTTAAAAAGGAAATGGACCGAATTAATCCTTTTGGGATTTTTATTAAAGATGCTCATGGGCTTGTTTTCGGAGGAGTGAGTGGAATTACATATTATGGTTGCCTCTATGTAGATATGCACAGAGATGAAAGCACGCTGGATGAGCTCAACGCATTAAAAAAAAACAATACCCCGATGCTCTTTCCTTGCATTCCTTAGAAGTCACAGATCAAGAAGCCATTATTAAATTTTCTCAGACTGTAAAAAAAGTCGATACCCTAGTCTTAAATGCAGGGATTAAAGGTTATCCAGTCCCTTATACGCAGACTCCTGACAACACCGGAAATGAGGAAATGGAGGCATTAGCAGTAAATACTGTAGCACTAAGTAATATTATCCGCGCATTTAATAAAATGTCATTATTACAAGCGGATGCCTGTGTTGTTTATATGGGTAGTCGAGCAGGTCAAACAGCAGACAATGGCAGCGGCGACTCCCATCCCTACCGAGTCTCGAAAGCTGCAGGACATGCTTCCATGTGGAATTGGAGTATCACTCTTATGCGACAATGGAAAAAAAGTCATCCGGATCAGCTTCATCAATCTCCCTGCGTTTTCGCCGTTTGTGGTGGCTGGGTAAAAACGCGTATGGGTGGAGAAAATGGACGATTGCCCCCCCTATGAGAGCGTTTCTCAAATGAAACTCGTGATTACTCATGTTAGAAATACAAAATTAAGTAACGCATTGTACATGTACGATGGGTCAGTCGCCGAGCAGTAT
>JBAWZJ010000043.1:0-10933 GCA_037143085.1 Parachlamydiaceae bacterium
GAGGTAACACGCAATCACAAGACAACCAACCGGTTAAAGCTTTCCATTTGATCCGCATCTATCACGATTTGTGAAGGCTAATTGTGCATAACCCACCAAATTTGCACTAAAAACCTGAAATATCGTGTACCGAAATCGGAGTTCCTTTAGAATTGAGGTTATAAGCCCCCATATGGTTCGCCCATGCGACAGCCACGGAGTCCGTCTCTGTGAATTTTTTTAATCAACCTATCGTGCAGGAATATTAAGATGGCTAATCTCAGTTGGAATGTACCCATTAAAAAGGTCACCCATTTTTGTGAAGGACATCCTATCATCTCAAAGCTTTCGCTTTTTGGATCTGCTTTATCAGGCACTTTACGTCAGGATAGTGATATTGATTTTTTGGTGGAGTTCGAGACAGGCAAAACCCCATCTTTGTTTGAACTTATCAGGCTCGAGGATGAACTCACAACAATTTTAGGTCGAAAAACCGATTTACGCACTGCAGAAGAGTTAAGTCGATATTTCCGAAATGAAGTTTTAACTCAAGCCAAATCCCTCTATGTTAAACCGTGACCACGTTCGTTTCCAACATATGCTCGATGCCTCACAGGCAGCGGTTTCGCATCTATCGAAAAAGTGTCGCGGCGATCTTGATGGTGACCGACTACTCTTAAATGGAGTTGTGCGAGAGCTGGAAATTCTCGGTGAAGCAGCCTCTCAAGTAAGCTCGACTACTCGCGAACAATTTCCGCTCCTCCCTTGGAGAGAGATGATTGGGTTGCGTAATCGCTTAATTCACGCGTATTTTGACGTCAACAACCAAACAATATGGTTGGTCGTCAAGGAGTCCCTCCCGCCTCTCATCGAGCAACTCGAGCAAATTCTCCATAGCTGGCCTCGCCAATCGTCCAAGTGAGTTAAAAAGCGTGCTTTCATGTCTGCAAAAACAATCTTGAGGTGACGTCGTGCGTAGTCTTCGCAAACGCCGCTGCAATACTCAAGAGGGATTGGCGATTTTACAATCTGTTGGGACGATCCATCGCGCAAGTAGAGAAAAGCGATGTATCCATTTTCGAATGGCCGAATGGTGATTTCCCGTTTTTCGTCATCGAGTAATGACCACTCATCATCGCCAATAGGTATCCAAATAAAAAGGTAGAAACAAAAAATTGATGAGAAACATGCAAAAATAAGAAGGCAATTTTTATAGAATTTGTGATGACTTGTCGTAGCTTACTGTACCAAATTGGCACTACGAGAAAAAACTGTAGACAAAAAGAAAATCTCTAGAAAGTAAAAAACCCTTCGAAGACGAATCTAGAAGGGAAGAATGGTAATAGCGGCAGCCGGATTTGAACCGACGACACGCGGATTATGATTCCGCTCCAAAAGACACTGTAGGGCAAGAGGTAACACGCAATCACAAGACAACCAACCGGTTAAAGCTTTCCATTTGATCCGTATTTATCACGATTTGTGAAGGCTAATTATACGTAACTGCACCAAATTTGCACTAAAAATCTGAAATATCGTGTACCGAAATCGAAGTTCCTTTAGAATTGTGGTTATAAGCTCCCGACATGCTATGTCCATGCGAGAGCAACGAAGTCTGTCTCTATGTTTTTTTGAATTTAACCGTTTAATCTGAAGTAACCGGATTGGCAATGCCAGAGATTAGTAGATTTTTAGGAATAGTAATTAAAATGTTTTATAAAGATCATCCTCCATCGCATTTTCATGTAGAATATGGTGAATATCGAGGGTGCTTTTCCATTGAAGATATGCATCTTATTAGTGGTAATCTACCAAATAGGGTTGTTGGCCTAGTTACCGAATGGGCGTTATTACATAAAAACGAGTTAAGAGAAGACTGGCGGCTATTAACAGAAGAAAAACCTTTAAAAAAAATAACTCCTCTTGTGTAGGTGAATTATGCACGAAGTAAAGAAAGCAACTTATTTAAAAAACCATGAAATCTTGATAGAATTTACTGATAGAAAAAGTAAAGTTATTGATTTTGAAAAAGCTTTGGATGGCTTTCGAGGTCCAATATTCCGACCACTCAAAAATATTGAGTATTTCAAGACTTTTAAAATATCTGATGGAATTGCAACCCTTGAGTGGGATAATGGCGCAGATATTTCGCCAGAATATCTCTATGAAATTGGGGAAGATATAAAAAAACAGAAAAAACAAACACCACCAAAGAAGAGGCGCTGCAAAAAAGTCGGTCTGTAAAGTTAGGTTCTTATGCGGTCAACTTTACCAAGACTTATCCTTTACGCCTAGATTTTTATATTCAAACAATCAAAATATATTATATTATAAACACATGATTATCAACTATTAACAACCGAACTAAATCATGTCTGATTCATTAAAAGCCACAAGTCAACAACTGGACTACAATGTTAGGGCAACAGACGCTGCTGTTCCTAACGCATCAGAGGTTAATTCTGCGAAAATCAGTAAGGCCTACAAAGCCCATCATCCGGAGACCCGCACAACTCCTGAGCCGAGACAGGTAATATCAGCAGAAATGGTTTGTCCTGCTTACAAGAAAGAAACATCCACTCGCCTTTCTGACTATGATAAAGCCTCCCAGTATCTGAACGACTTAACTGATGACCAGCTTTCGAAACTTTAAAAAAAAGCGCATCCTCTCGGTTCTGGTATTGGAGGCGAGACCATGACAATGGAGATTGAAGGTGTTCTTCTCTTCATAAAAAAAATTCGTCTTACCGATATTGAATCAGAAAAACCTGGGTCCACACTAAATCACTTTGATTTACCCTCTTATTATCAATATCGTGTGGGATCAACTGGTTTCGGTGTTTGGCGCGAGTTAGCAGCTCACCAAATAACAACGCAATGGGTGCTTACCGGAGAGTGTCCGAATTTTCCACTAATGTACCATTCTCGCATAATGCCACATACGATAGACAAAAATCCTTCAACGGAGGGCGACATTGACAGGATAGTTGCTTATTGGGACGGGTCATCTGCGATCAAGGGACGACTAGAAGCAATAAAAACAGCTTCAAATGATGTTGTAATCTTTATGGAGCACATGCAACAAACGTTGGGTAACTGGCTCGAAGTAGAAACCCCAAAGGGAACTCTCACCGAATCGAAACTAACAAGACTAGAATCCGAACTGAATAAAGTAGTATCGTTTATGAAATCTAAGGGATTTATACACCTTGATTGCCATGGTTCAAATGTGATGATGAAACACGACAATCTGCCTTATTTTATTGATTTTGGTCTAACGATGAGTCGAGAGTTTGAACTTTCTTCTAAAGAAATAGCCTTTTTGGAGAAGCACCGTGACTATGACCATTATCTTGTCATCTCAGACTTTACTATGAGACTCGTCACAGAAGCAATCGTCTCAGCTTATGGTGAAGAAGGATGTAGAGATAAGGCTATTGCATATATTACGAAAGACGACAAGACGATCATATTACCGCCTGCTGTAACGACTATTGCGGAACGGTATAGACCTATTTGTGTGCTCATGCACACATTCTACGAAGACCTTCAGAATAAGTCCAAAAGTACCCCTTACCCGGACGAAGCGCTAGCCGAAGAATGGGTTAAAATTAACGACCATCATTGACCGTAAATTTGGCGAATACTTCTGTGATGGAAAAGCTAACGAAGAGGGTGTCCAGAGGGTCTTCGACCCTTTGGCGGAGATTTTTAAGAGGCGGAGCCTCTTAAATAGCGGCAGCCGGATTTGAACCGACGACACGCGGATTATGATTCCGCTGCTCTACCGACTGAGCTATACCGCCAAATTTGAAAAAATAGCGGGGGAAGGATTCGAACCTCCGACCTTTGGGTTATGAGCCCAACGAGCTAACCCCTGCTCCACCCCGCGATAATCGATATTAGGTTACTGTTGAATGCTAGATAATAGCAGGAACGGATCATTTACAACAACAAAAAAGAAAACTTTTCTGAAAAAGACACCCTTATTGTATTTTAGAGGTGTTTTTAATAAAATCACATGTCTTACGTGTGGCGCCGTGAACGTCCGCGGCAAGGCGTAATCCCCCGTCCCCCAACTTTTTTCTTAATTCTTCATTACTCAACAGATTTACCAATGTCTCTTGAAGCGATTCTAAACCTATTTGTACGCCTGCTTCATATTCGTTCGCCAATTCAACGAGATCAGGTTGTGCATACATGTGAGGGCCAAAAACAACGGGTACGCCATACCATGAAGGTTCCAATATGTTATGGCCTCCAATCTTTGCTGTATAGCTGCCTGCAACAATGGCCAGATCGGCCAGCTGGTAGCACTTACGCAATAACCCCATGGCATCGATTAGGATAACTGAAGCTTTTGCGTCTCCACCATTTTTTTGACTTAAACGTCGGAAATGGATGCCATTTTTTTGCAATAGGCTGGCGACCTCATTAAAACGTTCGGGGTGGCGAGGGACCAAAACAACTTTAAGATTTGGAATTTTTTGCCACACTTGTGAGATGACCCCAAGAAGTTGAACTTCTTCAGGGTGATGTGTTGAACCTATAACTAAAACCGGATCTGAAGTCTTAATATCAAGCTCTTTCCGCCAAGCTTGAAGTTGCTCTTGAGGAAGTTTGGCGTGATCTCCGTCAAACTTCATATTACCCGTTATCTCTATTTTTTTAGGAGGGATGCCAAGCTGGATAAATCTTTGCTTATAAAGGTTGCTTTGCACCAAGAAAATGTCTATGTGTGAGAACAATGCTTTGGTGAAAAATGGAATTTTTGTAAACCGCTCCATCGACCTCGCCGAAATCTTACCATTTACAAGGGCAACGGTAGCTCCGCTTTTTTTAGCTGAGTTTAATAAGTTATACCAAAAATCAGACTCACATAGAATTAGCAAGTCAGGAGCAACACGTTTCATGATCGGATTGATTACCCATCTAAAATCAAAAGGCAGATATACATGGTAATCGGCCTTGATTGTACGGCAAGCCTCAACATGCCCGGTCTCTGTTGTCGTTGAAAAAATAATTAACGGGTTATTAAATTCCGCTTTTATCATTTTGACAAGAGCTGCCACAGCCTTTGTCTCCCCTAGGGAAACGGCGTGAAACCATACTACAGGTCGTGCTCCTTTATTGATAATGGGAAATCCCACCCCAAATCTTCGCAAAAGAGTCTTGCGATATTTTCTTTTAAAAATCCATTGGTATAAAAACCAAGGAGCGGAGAAAAGAGCCAGTAGTGTTAAGCCTATCTCATAAAGTAATCCAATGAACATAATACCTCTAGTACACTGTAAAGTTGAAATTTTAGGGCGTACTAGCTTACCTGATAAGTCAATACACGCCATTCACCATCTTCCAAATATAAAGTGACTAATTCATTAGCTTTTTGTTTAGAAGAAAAAACCGTCTTATAGAACATCACAATATAGTTACCAGCGGGAAGTCCGTGAGGATTTTTCGCTACTCGTTGATCTACAACTTGTCTAGAGACAACACTGCCTAGGGGTTTGCGCGTTTTAGTTAAAATTTGCACCCATTCATCTCTAGGGATAGATAATTTCATTATCGCTGAAGCTTGACTCCAACTTTCTGGGTAATGCCCTTTATCGACAACATTCAGCCAAGATTGAGAGGCTGTAGCCGAAGCTTCTAATGAACTATCGGAGACTACTTTTGGTGTTTCCGAAAAAAGAGAAAAGGGTAGAATAGCCAATCCAAATAACAGCATCAGGGTGTTTTTGAGTTTTTCCATTTCAGCCAACCTTTGAGAATATTGAAAAAATTAACCTATCGCTAAGTTCAGAACTCCTGACCTCGCTGGCGTTGTGTCAGAATTGAGAAAGAGGCCAATCTGCAGCGCTCGGCTCCTCGACAATAATGCATGGAATATTCCCTCGTCGCCGATCACTACATCTTGGTTTCTTTTTCAATTCACCACCTACGGATCGGGGTCAGGAGTTCTGAAGTTCTTAATTCTGAACTAAAAATACGGAAAGTCAAGCAAAATCCTTGTGGAAAATCAAGACACTGTCTACCTTGACGGTCATTAGAGTCTGACAGTAAATAGGGTCGAGTCCCGTTTTATTTTCTTTTGCGGATTTTTCTATACGTCGTAACTTCCCTACTCTCAAGAGTATGTGAATTTGCAACAAACGCAAAATCCTCAAAAGAAAACAAATTTGGGTGCGGCGTTATTTTCTTAACGGAATTGAAAAATAATATACCTGCATTTATAAAAGGAGAAATAATGAAAGTAACTGGTTGGTTGACATTGATTTATGGATTGATCGTATTTCTCGGGGGGATCTTTGGATACGTTAAAGCCGACAGCGTTCCCTCTTTAATAATGGGAGTACTTTTTGCGACGATTTTAAGTGTAAGCGCCTTTATGATGTTTAATCAAAAAAAAATAGGCTTTTATACAGGGGTAACATCTTCATTTGTCTTATTTGCATTTTTCCTTTACCGTTTTGTCCTTACTTATAAGGTGATGCCAGCAGGATTGATGTGCGTCCTTAGTCTGATTGTTTTTGTTGTTTTATTACTCAAACGGAAAGGAGTTTTGAGCTGCAAATGATAGATAAACAACAAAAAGAAGATAACGTTTTACGGCAGGAGAAATTTTCCTTTTGGATATGCACTTGCGCTCTTTTATCAGCCTGCTTTCTTTCTGTTATTTCGTGGCTTCGGTTATGCTCTCAAGCATGTGCCGAAGGCCACGCTTACCGTCTTTTTGGATTTACTTTCGAAACTGTCGGACTCACGTTGTTGCCTCTTTTATTTCTCGTTCACATACTTTCTCGTAAGTTTCCCCACTTAGCAATCATTCGCGGTTGGATGCTCTGTGCAACTCTAGGCGCTGAAGCGATGTTTATCTATGTGCAAAAATATATGATCGGATCTTGGTGCCCAATCTGCCTTTTAATTACAGCCTCTTTAGTCATAGCCGCCCTTCCTTATGGGTATCTATTTTGCAAAAATTTCAAAACAACCCTTGAACATCCAGAAAGAGGTCAAAAAATGTTTAATATTTACAAATCTCTCTCGGGCATGGGCTTTTTCGTTATCGGTTTTCTTATCGCATTTGGCGGCCTAGGAAAAGATAATCAGATCCATGCTGCAGAAAACAGCATTAAAGAAACAATAGCTTTTGGAAATCCTTCCACACAAATACAAGTATATGTTTTCACCGATTGGGCATGCCCGGCATGTCGAGCTTTAGAACCAAAATTAAGTGCATTTCTTCCAGCTATTTTACCCAAAGCTAGTGTCACTTTTGTGGATTTTCCGGTACATCCTGAAACGCTCAATTACACCCCTTACAACGTTTCGTTTATGATCCATAACAAAACAAAATATTTAGAGTTACGCCACGCCCTAACACTACTATCCGAAGAGACAAAGACTCCAACAGACGAACAGGTTGAGGCTCTTGCCGCAAAACAGGGACAGCGTTACCAGCAGCTGAATTATGCAGACATTGCACTAGCGAACAAATATTTCAGCCATTTGATTAAACACCTAGATATCGAGGGCACACCAACCGTTGTTGTCGTTAATAAAACGACGCAAAAAGGAAAGAAGTTGCCAGGATCATCTGAAATCACAGAAGCAAATATACTGCAGGCTATCGACACACTTTCAAAATAAGAGGATTTATGGCAACAACCAATCTATATCATGAGACGATTTTAGATGCGATTGGAGGCACCCCTTTAGTTAAATTACAGCGGATCTGCCCCTATCCTCTTGCAACAATCCTCGTGAAACCAGAATATCTCAATCCCGGCAGTAGCATCAAAGATAGGATTGTTCTCCATATCATCAACGACGCCGAACGTCGAGGGTTATTGAAGCCGGGAGGAACAATCATCGAAAACACCTCCGGAAACACTGGAGCAGCTGTAGCCATGATTGCGGCAATTCGGGGATACAAAGCCATTCTGACAATGCCTGACAAAGTGAGTAAAGAAAAACAAAATACTCTACGCGCTTTTGGCGCTGACGTTATCGTCACCCCAACTTCCGCAGCTCCAGATTCTCCAGAGCATTATGTCAATGTAGCAAAAAAACTCGCAGCAGAAACTCCCAATAGCTTCCGCGTCAACCAATACGACAATCCAAAAAATCCGGAAGCCCATTACCTTTCAACAGCGCCAGAAATTTGGGAACAAACTGGCGGAAAGATTGATTATTTTATAGCAAGCGGCAGCACTGGCGGTACAATTAGCGGTATCGGCCGATATCTTAAGGAGCGGAACCCAAATATTAAGATTATTATGCCCGATCCCATCGGTTCCATTTATTACCACTACTTCAAAACAAAGCAAATTCCTGAAGGAGGAAATTGCAATTATCTCCTGGAAGGGGTTGGAGAGGACCATATCGCTCAAGCGATGGATTTTTCTGTCGTCGATGACGTCATGCCAGTGAAGGATAAAGATGCTTTTGCTGTGACACGCGCCTTAGCACGGAAAGAAGGGATCTTGGCGGGAGGGTCTAGTGGAGCAAACGTGTGGGCTGCTATTGAAATAGCAAAAAAGTTAACCGAACCAGCAACGATTGTCGCTATGATTCCGGATGGAGGGGTTAAATATTTAAGTAAGATTTTTGACGATGAATGGATGAATGCACACAACATGTTATGAGATCGAAAATGAAATTTGCAACAAAAGCTGTACATGCAGGTCATGAACCCGACGAAGTAACGGGAGCAGTAATGCCCCCTATTTACATGACATCGACATATGCGCAGGAGTATCCTGGAGAAACAAAAGGGTACGATTATACCCGTGCAGGAAATCCGAATTTCACCATATTAGAAAAAGTTCTGGCGTCGCTCGAAGATGCAAAGCATGCGACGGTATTTTCCGCGGGCTTAGGAGCTTTAACTGGATTGATTAGCATGCTTTCAAGCGGCGATAAAGTCGTTGCTATCGACGGCCTTTATGGCGGCACGTATCGACTATTCAACTCAGTCTTTAACCGTTATGGAATCGAATTTATTTCTATAACGAAGCCAACACCGGAAGCTTTAGAAGAAGCATTCAAAAAAAAACCGGCATGGCTTTTTTTTGAGACACCAACAAATCCCCTTCTTGAAATTTTTGATATTGCATCTTTAGCTAAATCGGCAAAGAAGCATGGGGTCTTAACGATTGTTGACAACACTTTTGCAACTCCTTATTTTCAAAATCCACTCCACCTTGCAGCCGATGTTGTTTGGCACAGCACAACGAAATACATTGGAGGTCATTCCGATGTGATCGGAGGTGTAGCGATTACAAATAACGATAAAATCAAGGAAGCTTTGGATTTTGCTAGGAAAGCGATCGGGTTAAATCCCAGTCCATTTGATGCGTGGCTATTAACTCGAGGCGTCAAGACATTAGCCTTGCGGATGGAAAGACACCAACAGAACGCCCTAGCTGTCGCCACTTTTTTGGAGAGCCATCCAAAAGTCAAAAAAGTTTATTATCCAGGTCTTAAAAGTCACCCTCAACATGAAATTGCAAAGAAGCAAATGAATGGATTTGGAGGGATGGTCTCTGTTGAGTTTGATTTATCCTTGGAAGAAACGAAAAAACTAATTTCTTCATTTAAACTTTTCACCTTGGCTGAAAGCTTAGGAGGGGTGGAGTCTCTTGTCTGTCATCCGGCTGTGATGACCCATGCCTCAATTCCTATAGAAGAGCGACATCGTTGTGGAATTACCGATGGTTTGATTCGGTTTTCGGTAGGAATTGAAGATGCTGAAGACCTCATCGGAGACCTGAAATCAGTCCTATCTTGTTGAAAAACAGCTATTAGACTACAATCGACGCAACCCGAATTATGCAAAAGGTCTAATAGAGTGATTATTTTAGGAATAGAATCTACATGCGATGAAACAAGTTGCGCCGTCGTTAAAGATGGCCGCGAGATTTTATCCAACGTCATTTCCTCTCAAATTGATCTTCATGCCGAGTATGGTGGTGTGGTTCCCGAGCTGTCATGCCGTCGCCACGTTGATGTCTTAATCCCTGTTTTAGAGGAGAGCTTAAAAGAAGCCAATATAACCCTCGACATGGTAGATCTCTTTGCTGTCGCAATGGGACCCGGACTGATCGGGGCTCTACTCATTGGAATGACAGCAGCGAAAGCGCTTGCACTTGCATTAAATAAACCCTTTGTTGGGGTCAATCACGTCGAAGCTCATTTGTATGCTGCACTAATGTCTCACGCCGATTCTATAACATTTCCATGCCTTGGAGTCGTCTTATCCGGAGGCCATACGTCATTAGTTTTAATGAAAGGTATTGGTGAGTACACCCTCATCGGGGAAACCGTAGATGATGCTATAGGCGAAGCTTTTGACAAAGTTGCAAAACAGCTGTCACTCCCCTATCCAGGCGGACCTCAAATTGAATCATTGGCACGTCAAGGGAACGCTCTAAGATTTCCTTTCAAACCGGGAAAAGTAAAGGAACATCCTTTGAATTTTTCTTTTAGCGGCTTAAAGACTGCCGTGTTGTACACAATTAGAGGGCAGGGAACGTCACCGCCATTACCTTTAACTCACGAAAACATGTGCGATATCGCTGCTTCTTTTCAGCACGCAGCCCTAACAGACGTTATTGACAAAGCAGAAAATGCAGCAAAGCAACATCACTGCCAGACCGTCGTTTTTGGAGGGGGTGTAACAAACAATCAAACCCTCCGTCAAATGGTACGAAAAAAAATGCCAGAACTGCAAATACTTTGGCCTTCACCAGGCCTAAGCTTGGACAATGCAGCAATGATTGCCGGGCTGGGATATCATATTTTTTTAAGAAAGAATAAAAGTGATCCTTTGGATCTTGATGCAGCAACGCGGATCGCTTTTTAGATAGAAAGTAATCGCGCAGGAACTCTATTCAAAAAAAAATATGTAATAAAAAAGATCTTTGCTATAGTCCATATCGAAATGAACATA
>JBAWZJ010000044.1:0-10913 GCA_037143085.1 Parachlamydiaceae bacterium
AATTCAGACCGATTGGTGCTCCTGCTGCCAACTTTTGAATTTACTTCGGTATACACCAAATGGGATTCAAAAGTTGGTATAGCGTTTCATGGTGCTTTTTTTGAGATTACACGTTCGATCATATTTTTAAAGTTTTATTTTGATACTGATTGATTTATTCCTTTAATACAGAAACTCAAATTTTTTTTGGCTGCGTCAAATGGAAAGTTTTGAATGACACTCGGTGTAAAAAAAAGTATATAACATATATTAAGGTGTGACATAGTCGGTTTTTAAACAATTTAAAGGAGGCTAGTATGAGTGTGGTTGCAGTTACTCTAAATTTTAATGATTGTTCGTGCTGGCCTTGGAAAAAAAATGGGGAAGAGGCTGATAGAGAGCTAAAACCTGAAAAAATGACATCTTTAAGATCTGATGATTACAAGTTAGCTAAAGCAGCACTTCGACATTATAGAGAAGAAGGAACAAAAAAAAACGGATATAAGAAGAAAGAGGATATAGCACTACAGCAGTTTCTAAAACAGGTTGACTTGTATAGAGAATTTGTAAGGATGACTGGTTCAGATCCTACTGATGATCCTTTAGATAGGAGAACTTCTCAGAGGACGTTAGACGAACGTGTTTCGGATTCTCCTGTTCACGAAGAAGTTCGGAGCGGTCTTAGAAAATCACATGTGATACAGGATTTGTTTACAAGTTTACCTAAGGTAGAAGATAGCGATAGTCATCAAATTTCTCGTTTCAAATCAAAAAAAATAACAAAAGATCTCGAAAAGGTTCCTCTCGAAAATCCTTTAAATAAAAAAGAGATTAAAGAGATCCTACAAGCGATAAAAAGCAAATTGAAATCTGAGGATATTGAGAAAGTTTCGAACACAATACTTACGCAAATGATTGTGGAAGAACTGAAAAAAAGAGGGAGGCGGATCAACGCACCGGATATCGATCTGGATGCAGTCAAACGTCTGCCTAAAGATGTGAAGAAATTGACTCGTGAAGACAGAGAGCTGATCATGGCTAATAGACTCTCTTCACTATTGAAAGAAGCCGGTATAGTTTCTGAAGAATTGGTCCAATCGCCAAGAAAACGTGTGAGTGAAAATAGTCCAGAATTTACTTTTAAGGCTCAAAAAAATGATCAATCTTTAGATATTATAGCAGAAAGTTATGAACCTAAACGAGCAGAATCGCCGGTAAACCATATCTCTTTCATCACTCCTAGAGATCATCTTAAACCACTTTTCGAGGCGTCTATAGAAAAAATCGACCATTTGGAATGTGAGGTTACTGAGGTGTGAAAAAATACTAGAGAACCTTAGTTATTCAATAGGATTATTTTTTCTTCTTCTCAGGTACGTTTGAGGTGGTAGCTTTTTGTTCTAGAAAAATGACCGGTATTGTCGGATTAAAGAACGAAGACCACTGGCTAAGGTTGGAGTCAGTCCGGATCAAGACATCGCCTTTGGATAGCAGGAGGCAGTCTATCATGGCTTCTTCACCACTCTTGTATTGATTAACAAGAAGGGATTCGTGAATGGGTTGACTATTCGTTGATCTCTCCGTTGAGTAGGCTATAATTTTTTCAGGAAAAGTATTTCTCATCTGTATGACGAAGGATTCTTCATCGCTAGCTACAAATATTTTGTAGTCGACAAGTGAATGGGTGTCGATATAATTCTTTATTGTGTTAATCACCGTTTTGTAGGGAACGGGAAGGGTTTCCTTCTTTTTATCAGTACCTCGATAATGAACGGCAACGATGTTATTGGCTGTGAAATGTTTTTGGACAAAGCTGTCTACTTTATCCAAAATATGAGGGCGTATTTTAATGTACTTTTGGATGATGTTAAAGACTTCTTCTCTTTTCAGCTTTGTCAATGTTGTTAGGGCATATTTGAAGTCAAACCGGTAGTTTGCGGCTTTGAATTCCCTGATGCTGCACCCTTGTTTATTGCCTATGCAGATCGGTTCGCAGAAATAGTTCCACCAGTTGGGACCATATGCAGGGTCATAGTAAAACCCTGTTTTTTTGAAGTCGATCTCAACTCCTCCATATTTCCCCGGATTGGTATCGTATTCATTTAGGATACCAGCAATCTGACTGAATTGGGCAAACATGCCGACGCTGTAACTTTCTCCAATATAAAAATATGATGTTTTTGAAAATAGAGGAGAGCCTTGAAAGACGAGACAAAGCGTTGCGATCAGTTTGAGGAGGAATTGCCCATTCATATGAGTTCCTTAATTTGAGGTATAATTCGTTTTGACACCGTTTCGGCGGCTCCAAGAATGCTAATTCGCAGAGTGGCCGCTTTGGCGTCACCATGAACTTTTATAACGACACGGTCTACACCACAGATAATTGCTCCAGGATATTCAGTGTAATTGAATTGACTTTGGAGTGAAGAGTTCTTTTCCGGTAGGTTTAATTCGTTAAAAATAAATTTAGCGACACCCTCAGCGGTTTTTAGTAAGATGTTTCCTGTGAATCCTTCAGTGACAAGGACGTCTACAACTCCATTAAAGACGTCACGAGCTTCGACATTCCCTTCGAAATGCATCTTGATGTTATTCTTTTTAGTCATCTCAATCTGCAATAATTCGTAAGCCTGCCGCAACTCCGCGGTTCCCTTTTTTGATTCGACCCCGATATTAAGGAGTCCCACGCGCGGTTCTGTGATTTGATGCATTGCCTGTTGGTATGCGGCTCCTAAAACAGCAAATTGGACGAGGTGTTCCGCTTTGCAAGAGAGGTTCCCTCCAACATCGAGCATGGCTACAGGGCCTTTTTTCGAAGGAAGAGAGACAAGTAATGCAGGGCGTGAAATTCCAGGCATAAGGGGTAAAAACAACGCAGCGCTGCTAATTAGTGCTCCTGTATTGCCACAAGAGACGAAAGCGTCTAGTTTATATTGTTCGAGTAATTGTATGCCAACGATTAAGGATGCCTGCTTTTTACGGCGTATTGCCGTTAAGGGATCTTCCTTCATTGTAATAAATTCTGAAGCAATATGAAAATCAATATGGGCGTGAGAAGGTGCTTTAGAAAATGGTATTGAAGATAATTTGTCGACAACAGATTCTGTGGCGATAACTAATAGGGTGTCATGTGGAGTGAGCTGCGTTGCAGCCTCCAAAACAGCGGGGAAAAGACGTTCTGGAGGGTGGTCGCCCCCCATAAGATCGATGCCAATGCGCATCTGTAGCCTTTTTTTATCAAGAGGGAGTCTTGCAACTCCCTCGTGAATGTTACTGTTCTACGTTCAAAATAGTTCTGGACCCGTAGGTGCCGCAGCTTTGACAAATAGTGTGGGGCATACGTGGGCCGTCACATTTAGGGCATGCTGTATACCCTTTTGGTTTTTTTGCATGGTGAGCGCGCTTAGAATTTTTGCGTGCATTTGACATGCGGTTACGTGGTACTGCCATGGATCAAACTCCTCAACGTTCTGTTAACTTTTATCTTTGGCATCAAAATCGAGATCTGCAAAGGGTTGGTACCCTCCTTCATCTGACGTTGACCCCGAAGGATCTTCTTTTTTAAAAAATTTACCTAGCAACGGTCTTTCAGGACAGTTGCCTTCTTTACATTCTGCTAAAAGCGGTGTTTCAAGCAGGATTGTTTCCCTCAAAATCTCTCGGAAATCGTATACACCATTTTTGATTTCCTCTTGAGGGGCCGCATGATAAAACCCTTTGATCTCTAATGGCACATCTACAGAAGCGTTGCAAACAACGCAAGGTAAAGTCGCTGTTGCTTCGATGTCTAGATGGATCACGAGTAAATCGTCAGCAAAATACGCTTGTCCTTGAATTTTCACAGGAGTGTTAAAAGCGAGGTCTCGCTCATTAATCTCTAGAAAATCGGGAGAAAGCGTCTCCTCTATCTCTTCTGTACAACCCTCTCGCAGTTGTTCTGTATAAATTCTAAAGCGGTCGTCTATCATAGTAACAAAAAAACTCACGAGAATAAAGATAAAACACACAGTTTACCTGTATAGGGGATTTTATTCAATGATTTTATGAGTTTTACCAAACGTTATTCAAAAGTTGGCGTTTCTAGCTGCACGGAAATCCTTGCGGATCGAACTTTGCAAGTTGGTCGGTATTAATCAATACGAACCAACTTGCAATCTTCGATCCGCAAGGATTTCCGTGCAGCTAGAAACGCCAACTTTTGAATAACTTTCGGTATTGTACATTTTTCTGGCTAACTTCTCTGCTTTTTCATATAATCGCAGGTTGATACAAAAGACCTCTTGCATAATTCAGATTCTGTCGATTTTCGGGTTCTTTTGAGCCGTTTTTAGAATGATGCAGGGGTTTAAAGAAGGAAACGATGAACGAAATCTTATTAAATGTCGAATCGAAAGAGGTTCGCTATGCCCATTTGAAAAATGGACAACTTTATGATCTTATTGTCGAGCGAAAAAAAGAACGGCAACTGACAGGAAACATTTATCGAGGACATGTGACAAACATTCTTCATAATATTCAGTCGGCTTTTATCGATATTGGTGAAGGGGAAAATGGGTTTATCCACATTTCCGATATCATAGAAAATACGAAGAAATTTGAAGATATCTATGATATGGACTTTGATCTTGACTATGACATCAAAACTGTTGATGACAAGCAACAGCAGAATGTGAATATTCAGCAAGTGATGAAAATAGACCAACCGGTGCTTGTTCAGGTTGTCAAGGAACCTATCGGATCAAAGGGCGCTCGGCTTACCTCCAATATTTCCGTTGCAGGTCGTTATCTCGTTCTTCTACCGAATTCGTCACACCGTGGTGTTTCTAGGAAGATTGAAGACCGGAATGCTCGTGAGAGATTAAAAAAGCTTATCCGTTCTTTTGAGATGCCCAAGGATATGGGATTGATCTGCCGTACAGCTAGTTGCTTTGCAACGCCTGAAATGTTGATTGCTGAGGCTCACGACCTCCTTCATGCATGGCAACAAGTCATGGATAAATTTCAAAAATCAAATGGTCCTGCGCTTCTTTACGAAGAATCGGATATCATTAAACGCGCTGTTATTACAGCTGTTGATAAGCGATTTGACAGGCTTCTTGTTGATGATTATGCCGTTTTCCAAATGTGCAAGCGCCTATACAGCCGCTATGCGAGTGAACATCCTCTTCGTCTAGAGTATTATCGAGACAAGACTCCGATGTTTGAAAGATTTAACGTCGAGAAAGAAATTGAGCGTTCTATCCGTCGCAAAATCTGGTTAGGAAGTGGCGGTTACCTATTCTTCGATCGCACTGAGGCTATGCATACTGTCGACGTCAATTCCGGACGTAGCTCCGGGAGTAAGACCGACGTTGAAGAGTCACTAGTGCGTATCAATCTCGAGGCAGCCGAAGAGATTGCTCGTCAACTTCGTTTGCGCAATATCGGGGGGTTGATTATTTGTGACTTCATCGATATGCGGCTGCGCAAGAATCAACGTCGTGTATTAGAAAAGCTTAAAGAGTGCATGAAAGAAGACTCTGCAAAGTGTACAATCCTTGGAATGAGTGAATTCGGACTTGTCGAGATGACCCGGCAGCGCAATAGAGGATCATTGCTCCAAACCATTTTCACTAGCTGCCCTTATTGTCATGGTAGCGGGTTGATCAAAACACATGAAAGCACCTCTATTGAAATTGAAAGAGCATTAAAGAAAGTGATCAACTGTCATCAGCAGTTTGCGTTAAGGTTGATTGTTCATCCTGAGCTCGACCACTACATCAATATTCTTGACAAAGCCTATTTGCGTAAGCTAGCTGAAGAGATGAATGCTCATTTAGACTTTGAATCAGATGATAATATGCACATCAATGACTACCACTTTTTCTCGACAACGAATAATAGACGGATCGAGGTTTAGTCTTGGATAGCTCTGACTTTTTGCACAAGGCCGTGCTTTCTGGAAAAATTCCAGAAGAGCTGGCCATCGTCATTCGTAATTTTTATCTTAGTTATCATGAGGCTATCGCAGAAAATGGATATACTGCAGCCCAAGTGCAACCATTGCTTGATAAATTTCTACAATTATTAATCCAGCAGCTAGAGCATCCACATGTTTTTGAGCCTTTCCATAAACGGATAAAGAGCCCTTTTGATTACTACCATTTCGGGCTTGATTTCATTCGCCCGTTAATTGTTTTTTCGAGATCAACCGTGCAAGGGATAGAAAATCTCGATGCGATAGAGGCTGCTTTGGCAAAAGGGGAAAATGTGATCCTTTTGGCCAACCATCAAACCGAGCCTGATCCTCAAGCAATCAGTCTTCTCCTTGAAAAAACCCATCCTAAGCTTGCCGAGGAAATGATTTTTGTTGCCGGACATCGTGTCATTACCGATCCTTTGGCTGTTCCATTAAGCATGGGGCGTAATCTGTTATGTATTTTTTCTAAAAGGCATATCGAAACAGAGCCTGAATTTAAATCCGAAAAATTAAATCATAATCAGAAAACCATGAAAATTATGACGCAGCTTCTTAGAGAAGGTGGCAAATGTATTTATGTTGCCCCTAGTGGAGGAAGGGACCGTCCTAGTTTAACAGGCGCTATAGAGGTTGCTAAGTTCGATCCTCAAAGTATAGAGATGTTTTGTTTGATAGCGCAACAATCTGGAAGGAAGACTCATTTTCATCCATTGGCGCTTGCAACGTATGATCTTCTTCCCCCTCCAAATAGTATTGAAAAGCAACTTGGAGAGCGGAGACATGCTCATTGCACACCAATCCATCTTAGTTTTTGCAAATCTCTAGATATGCAACATTTTCCTGGAAGTGACCATCCAGATAAAAGAGAACGGCGCCAAAATCGTGCAGACTATATTTGGGGGCTTGTCGTATCGGAATATTCTAGCTTTTAAGGGGGGGGGGCATGCAGTTACGGTTTTTCATATTGATCGCATTCAGTTTATCTGTTTTTTTAAGTTTGTTTGCCAAGTCTTCCGCGCCTCCTCTTTCTTACCCTTTTAGAGATATTTCTCAACCTGTAGTTAAAGACTATAGATTTCAGCAAATTATCATTTTGTCAACAAATCGAGTGGGCAGTACCTTGGTTTATATGATCTTTCAGTATCTTTTTGAGGATACATTGAAAGATCATGAAGCTTTTGGTAAAAAGGTCGTCAAATGTCATGTTCTGGATCCTTCTTCTCTTTTACTTCGTCAACCAAGAACTTATTTTGTCATTCCTGTGAGAAATCCTATTGATGCTTTTTGTTCTCTGCTTAAGGCTTTTGGTGTTTTCGATGAAAAAGGGGTTTTAAAGTTACTAAATGAATTTGTAGATTATCATTTAGAATTTAAAAAAACGATAGATGTGTTAAATAAAAGGCGCTCGATCTTTTTACGGTATGAAGAGTTTAACGAACGTTTTGATGTAATATTTGACACTCTAAAGCAAAGGTTTGATATAGAGATAAGCGCAGAGGAAAAAGAAAAGATTAATATCTTTTTTAGCAAAGATGCCGTTACGGGGTATGCTAAGGATTTCAATTCTTTTTATGAAAGGGACTCGGTAATAGGGGTACATGGGAATCATATCTCTCCGGATAGGCGGACTCTAGAAGAGCTTCTTCCAGAAAGAACGGTTATAGAAATCTATAGAAAATTAATTCCGATTCTTAATATGTACGGTTATTAACCCTGAAAATAAAAAATAAAATGAATGATTTAAGCTTAAGAGTAGGTGCAAACGTAACTTTAGCAGCACAACCTGCTGAAGCTTATGCATTGACAGAACACCACAACATTCAAACGATTAAAGACGTTGTTGTCAAAGTTATTCAAGAGATTGTCGCCGACAGTGAGCGGCGGATACAAAATTGTAAAAAAGACCTATCTCTGTTATCTAATGGGTGCTTTTATCCAAATGGATATTCCGAAATTCTTAAGGAAAATGGTCTTGATGATCGCCTGAAAGCATTGCTCGATAAAGGGAATCTTTTCCACGGATATGCCGCTTCTACCCACTTTAAAATGAAAGAAGATCATAAAAGCATCACCGGCATTAAGGTTAACCTTCAGGTTTTGAAAGAAGGGGTTACCCCATCAGAGGGATTAAAAGCCATACGCGAGGGGCTCAGTCTCATCAGATCTGGAGAAGCGTGTCAGATTGCTTACTATGAAGCGATCCGCAGTAGACTTGGAGACGATAAATTCAATGAGCTGTTTGCCGCTCCAACCGTTGAAGGAGTCCGCAGCAGACTTGGAGATGATAAATTCAATGAGCTATTTCTCGCTACCTCCGCAACACCCTTGAACATTGAAGCAATCCGCAGCAGGCTTGGAGATGAAAAATTAAATGAACTATTTCCAACGCCCTTGAGCATTCAGTGGGATTCGGTCGACAATCCCCTCGTCCCTTTTTTCATATTAAGTTGTCATATAGAGTTTAGTAAAGGGGATATGTTTAACCTCCAAAATATTCCTTATTATAAGTCTAAGCATGTTAATGGGGAATGTGGTGAGTTTAACGTTATCTGTACAGACAACACCAAAGGTCATGAAACTTTCACGACACTTGGTTTAAAATCTAAAGGATCAACCGGCAGGGAAATCCAAGATCAGCTTTTCCATGAATTTAATAAAAAACCCATTACCATCTTCTCTATTCTGCCTAAAGAAACGATTCGACCCTTCCTAGACAGTTATGGAAGAGAGAGGTGGAGAAGTATTAAGAAACTTGAAGATTTGCAATTTGGACGAGAAGAATTTTTAAGAATTTTAAGGGAAAACGGAGGATGCGTTGCTTTGAAACAAGAGTTCAATGCGGGGCGTGTCGAAGAGCTTGCCGCGCTTTCTATTCCAGCGGCTATTACTAAATTTGCTTCCTGGAATATCAAAAAATGGATTTGGATTGTGTAAGGGATCTCTCCACTCCCTAAGGTCAGAACTCTATTCTTTTTAACCCCTCTATCAAAGAAATTTGAGGTTTCCACCCCAGCATTTGTTCTAATTTTAAAGAAGAAAGGACGCTCCAGCTTGGGGGAGGTAATGGAAGGGAAACTTTTTTGATGATGGATTTTTGAGTCATCTCTTCAATTGCTTTTAGTACTTCATTGATCGTATGGCCTTTTCCGGAAGAAACGTTAAAAACTTCACATGTTCCGGCTTTAGGAGGGTGTTGAATCACGAGTTCAAAAGCTTTGACGATATCGTCGAGGTGGATGTAGTCACGAGTCGTTTCTAAAGAGTCGAAAATTTCAAGAGGCTCGTTGGCTGATAATTTTGACAATGCTACCCCAATAAGGCCTTGTGTGCGCTCTTTTGACAGTAAGATCCCATAAGGGTTGCTAATACGTAAAATAGAACCTTTGATTCCATATTTCTCACAGCATAGACGGAGGAAATTTTCTGTAGCTAGCTTATGAGCAGCGTAAGGGGAGCGCGGCCGTGGAGGATCGGATTCTCTCCGTAGAATATTGTCCGGAGTGTCATCATACATATTTCCTCCAGAGCTACTGAAAATGATATGTCCTCCAGGAGAGAGTTTTGCAAAAGCTTCGAATAGCTGAATCGATGGAATAAGATTATGTTGGATATCAAGAGCCATTGTAGATTCTGTGCTACGAGGGTGGCTGGTGCAAGCCAGGTGAATGAGGGTGGATGTCTGTTGTAGAAGGTTATGAATATCCGTGGAATTTGAGATGTTTCCGTTTATCCATTCGCAATTTTCATGTGACGGGAGTCCATTTTGACGAGTGAGGCATTTCTGTTTATAAGGGAGTTGCTTAGAGATGTAGTTTCCCATGAAACCAGAAGCTCCGGTGATTGCCAGTAGATGTTTCATTTGGTCGAGGCCTTTGCTGTGGTTGTCTAGCCGAAGTTCCTTATTCTGAATCAATACCTGCGTCATTCAGAAGTCGGCATCATATGATATTTGCTTGTTTAATGCGATATGTTTGGATGTTACGAAATCCGTGAAAAAGGAGGATTGATCCGAAAAAGAAATATCCTTGGAGAAGTAAATACGGCCCTCCAACAATAGCCGAGACAATTCCTAAAAGATAGCTGACATCAAGACCCATCGAACCGAATTTTTTTTCTAGAAGATATTTTGAAATCACCCCTCCATCGAGAGGTTGGATAGGAATTAGATTGAGTAGACACCATAAAATGTTCAGTTTTATCATCACATATAAGGTATAGTTTAAATAATAGTTTTCGACGAGGTCTGTTTGAATCCAGCAGTATGGGGCGAGGATCAAAATACTTTCCAGTAATGGACCACATAGAGTGACAATGCAGCGCTGTTTTTCTGATATGTTTTCTTTCTCATATGACGTCATTCCTCCAAATAAACCTAAGGTGATTTTTGAGGAAGCACCAAAATATTTTGCTGCTAGTGCATGACCAAGCTCGTGCACTAAAAGACTAATAATTAAAACAGCGCCTAAGATCGTATTTTCGATGGAGAAGTCGTAGTAAAGATGTGTAAAGAATAGAAAAAACAGCAGGAAAGAAGGTTGGAAATTAAAACTAATCATTGCAAGAAGCTCGTTGCTTTTTTCATTTAGCGTGTTTATTATGATGTGGAAATACGAGAGAGAGAGACTATGGACCTACTGTACAGAATCATTAGAAAAATTCGAGTAAAGCTTTTCCCTTTCTGTTATAGCGTGCCCGCCTTCAATATTTCCCCTGCACAGATGTTAGAAAAAGAACCCTTATTTTGTCACTCAGGAAATGCTGGCGATATTATTTTTAGTTGTGTGTTATTGAAAGCTTTTTGGTTACATAACGGAAAAAAAGTTCGTCTTCATTTGCGAACGGATGTGCCGATAGAATATATAGTGGATCATCCTCTAAAAAATATTATGATGAGCAAAAAGCTAATTACGAGGGTGAGGTTAATGCGGCTAATAAACGGGGCGGGGCAACGAAAGATGAATATTCTATTTTAGAG
>JBAWZJ010000045.1:0-10756 GCA_037143085.1 Parachlamydiaceae bacterium
ATCGTAAAGCTAGCTGTATTGAATTAATACAGAGCGCTTTACGATCGATCGAATCGCGGGAGCTTTCAAGCTAGCCAAAAAGTCCAACTTTCAACTGGAATCAGTATAGATAAAAAACGCTTTGGCTTAGAAGTTTTAAAAACAGAACTGGAAATAATGAAATCTTCTTTTGAAACTTTGAAGGTGACACCTAAAAATTTAACTATATACAAAAGGATAATCGAGAGTTCTTTAAGGATGATCCAAGACAAAATCAATGAGATAGAAATAATGAAGGGATCACAGAGTCTAATGCAATAAATTTTTTAATGCTACGTATGGATAGTACCCAGAACCATTCCATTCCAAATCACTCAACGAGCTAATTCTGACGTAAGGGGCATTTTCCGTTACTGCGCATGTATGGATAAATGTACCATTTCCTAAATGCAGTCCTACATGTTTTATTGCATTTGGACCATTCCCAAAGAAAACCAAACCAGCCTCATTAATGTCATGGATAGATGCTTCTTTTAATCCTTCCCATAAAAACTGCTGCTGAGAATCACGAGGAATGTAAATTCCCATCTCGCGATATAACATTTGGACAAAACCGGAGCAATCGAAACCAAAACTAGAACGCCCCCCCCATGTGTAGGGAATCCCTAAGAATGAAAGACTTAGTTGACAGACATCCTCAGAACGATGAACTTTTTGTTCCCCAGTCGAAACATCCCCTCTTTGGACATATGCCCTCCTTCCATCTGGTAAAATAACCGGGACCCAACGACCATTCCCCTTCTCATCGAAACCGCCCTCTGCAACTAATCTAACACCGAAAGGGAGTGTCATCATTGGACCATAGATCGTATCCTTAACATCATACACATGAGCAGATAAGCGGTTAATCTTAATTATATTAGATGACTCCTCCTCTGGAATAGAACAAATGCCGCTTTTATCAACCCAGCCTTCATAATTGTCGGCTAGGGTCCGAATTTTCATCCATCCACCAGAATCTCCATCCTCTGTTATAACGTCCACGGACTCCGCAAACAACGCCTGCGATACAATTTCTGACCGATGCACGGGTTCTCGAAACATGTTTAACACAGGAACATTAATGCAATAATACAACTGACTACTCATAGATAATCCTCAATTTTCTACCGACTACCTCGCATTGTGCCAAAAATAGACCTTAAAAACATGAAAAAAAGAATGGTTCATTTTTTTAAGATATGTAAAGATGATCGCAAAACATTATGAAGACTATACTAGTTCCTGTTGAAAGGTGAACTTTTGGCTTGCTTTACGATCGATCGAACCCCGGGGCTTTGACGCAGCAAAAATTCCAACTTTCAACTGGAACCAGTATCTACCGCATTTTTCTTAAAGCGAGTAATTAATATGACGCCCATTTCTTGCTGGAACAATTATCCGATTTCCCAGGCATTTCTCAAAAGACCTGAAGCAACAAATGAGCTGATCGCTGATGCACTTGCAAAATCAAAATCTACTCTTGCCAGAGGACTCGGTCGGAGCTATGGCGATGCAGCCATCAACACTGGTAATAATATTATTCTGATGGAACGGATGAATCGTTTCCAAGCTTTCGATGAAAAAAGAGGAATATTGCGCGCAGAGTCAGGAATATCTCTAGAGGAAATTATCGACGTTTTCGTTCCTCGCGGATGGTTCCTTCCTGTAACTCCCGGTACAAAATATGCGACATTGGGAGGCTGTTTTGCTGCGGATGTTCATGGAAAAAACCATCATTGCGACGGTTCTTTTAGCCAGTATGTCACCGAAATTGAGTTATTGCTTGCCGACGGTTCCCTCTGTAGATGCTCTAAAGATGCACATTCTGATCTCTTTTGGGCAACAGCAGGAGGGATGGGTCTCACAGGCATCATCACTGAGGTTTCTCTGCAATTGGTCCCCATCGAAACACCTCTGATTTCCACCACTTACCGCGCAGCTCAAAATATTGAACAACTTCTCTCTTATATGGACAACCAGTCACTTGAGGACAAATATTCCGTCGCATGGATCGACTGTCTCAGTGGCGGTGAAGCATTAGGACGGGGTATTTTCATGACAGGCCATCACGCCTCTAAGCGAGAGGCTGACCCCTTTAAATGCAAAAAAAAACGAACAATCTCGGTCCCTTGTCGGTTTCCAAGTTGGACTCTCAACTCATGGACGATAAAAGTATTTAATGACATATACTACAAAAAACAAAAGGAAAAAGGGCGTTTTTTCAGTAATATGGAGGATTTCTTTTATCCACTAGATATGATCCTCAACTGGAACCGTATTTATGGAAGAAAGGGTTTTCTCCAATATCAATTTGTTGTCCCAAAAGAAATGGCATACAAAGCGCTTCCTGAAGTGTTAAAAAAAATCTCCGCAAGTCAACAAGCTTCATTTCTAGCTGTATTAAAACGCTTTGGAAAGGAAACTCCAGGACCCCTCTCATTCCCTTTTGAAGGGATCACTCTAGCATTAGATATCCCCATACGGAACGGCGCTGTCTTTGCTCTTCTAGATGAAATAGACAAGATGCTCCTCAACTATGGAGGGCGCGTTTACTTAGCTAAAGATGCACGTCTTAAACCGGAAACATTTCGAAAGATGTACCCTCGATATGGTGAGTGGCTTAAAGTCAAATCCTCATGCGACCCTCTAAACCATTTCGACTCCGATTTAGCTAGAAGGCTACAGCTGGAGGTCCAAAGATGAGCCATAAAAAGGTTCTCATCCTGGGCGCCACGTCATCAATAGCCCGAGCCGCAGCTAATTCTTTTGCAAAGAAGGGATACAGTATCTTTTTAGCCGGACGCAACCTTTCCGAACTGGCAAAAATTGCCTCAGATATCTCTATCAGACACCAAACACCCATTACATATGGATTCTTTGATGCTGAATCATTTGTAGATCATCCGCTATTCCTTGATAAAACGGTAACAAAGATGCAAGGTCTTGACGGCGTCCTTGTCGCTTTTGGGGATCTGGGAAACCACCTGAAGTCTATTTCAGACTTCACAGCCGCACAACTGATCATCAACCGCAATTTCACAGGAGCTTGCTCAATCCTCACTTGCTGTGCTAATTACTTTGCACAAAAAAAAGACGGATTCATCATCGCTATATCTTCAGTTGCTGGGGACCGGGGGCGTCAAAGCAACTATATCTACGGGGCAGCAAAAGGGGGCTTAAGCCTTTTTCTACAGGGATTACGCAATCGGCTGTTCCCCTACGGTGTACGCGTGATCACAATCAAACCTGGATTTGTCGACACTGCAATGACATTTGGAAAGCCCGGTTTATTCTTAGTCGCTAATCCAAAAAATGTGGGAGAGAAAATCGTTGCTTCATTAAAGTCAAAACGGGATGTTGTCTACATTCCTGGATTTTGGAAATATATCATGAAAATCACAAAAATCATTCCCGAATGGTTGTTTAAAAGAATGAAATTATGAATCACCCTCGAGATATTATCAAATTAATGCGCCCTCTTCAGTGGATCAAGAACGGCTTTGTCTTCGTTGGAATTCTATTTGGAGCCCGTTTTAACAACCCTGAAATGATTCTTCATGTGATAGGGGCAGCAGGCGCCTTTTGTCTTGCATCGAGTAGTGTTTATATTTTTAATGATATTATCGACAGGACGAATGACTTAGAACATCCCAAAAAGAAGTTTCGGCCGCTTCCTTCAGGCAAAGTATCTGTCCGTTGCGCTTTTGCCATTGCCGTTGTATTGATAACACTTGCCATCGCTATTGCAACATGGACCTCCTTATCTGTTTTAGCAATCATCATCATCTACTGTTTATTGAATATTGCTTACTCAGTAAGCCTAAAGCATATTGTTATTTTGGATGTCTTTTGCATCGCGACAGGATTCATGCTCAGAATTCTGGCCGGGACTATTGGCGTTGGGATTCCTCCATCCAGATGGCTGCTTCTATGCAGTTTAATGGTCACATTATTTTTAGGATTTTCTAAGCGAAGAGCTGAAATTGGAATACTCTCAGATAGGAAAGAAGGGCATAGAAAAGTTTTGCGCAATTATACACCAGAACTGCTCGACCTCTTCATAGGAGTCTGTGTTGCAGGAGTGATTCTTAGCTACAGCTTATATACAATGAGCCCCGAAACGATCTCTTTACATCGAACGGAAAATTTGATTTACACTGTCCCTTTTGTAATTTATGCCCTATTTCGCTACATTTTTTTATTACATAACGGAACCGGAGGCGGAGACCCTACACGTGATCTCTTAACAGACAGACATATCATTCTCTCGGTTGCAAGTTGGGCTCTACTTTCTTTTTATTTAGTCTAACATTAGAGGTGAATTATTAAGATGCTTAACCTAAAAACGTCAATTCAAAATGGTAAAACAAACGGGTTTTTTGAAATGAAATCGGTTGAAATTAGGCACAACTTTGCCCAAAAAGTGAAAACAATAAAAGCAATAACCTCTTCTAATTCAAGTTATTACCTCAAACAACCGTTCCCAGCTGCTATTTTTACGATATTTTTTTTCTTAATGCTGATGGGACAACTAACAGTCGTTAATAGCGATACCCCACCAACACAAAAAAACAGTCCCTCTGTATATATTTCAACACCATTGACGTTAAACCAATTTCCTGTGGTCTTCTTTCAAAAAATAATCCAAAGAATCGCTCAAGGGGAAATAAAAGTTGTACACCAATACGTTCCTGACCATAAGCTAATTACTGGAGGTGCGATACTCACCGCTGCAACAGAAAATGACACTATCTGGGGGACGGGCGTCAATCCGATATTTAACAAAAGAAATCGGTATACATTCTACAACCTTGACATTAGGGCTGTTCGGGGCCCCTTGACACGTAAATTTTTGTCCTACACCTTTCAGATTAACGCTCCAGAAGTGTATGGCGATCCTCTAATGCTGTTCCCTTATTTCTTTCCTGAATTTAGAAAGGAACTTGAACCAACTTACGATTATATTATCATTCCAAAACCCGAAGACGAACAGTATTTCCCGAAAGATCAATATCCCAATGTCCTATACACAACAGACTCCTGGTATACCATTCTAAAGACAGTCCTAAATAGCAAATTTGTAATCTCCAGCGCCCTCTATGGAATTATCTTTGCCGAAGCATATGGAATACCGACGCGTATGCTGCGACTAAATGACCAAGAATCTCTCTTTGAATATACTGACTACTATTACGGTACGTCCAGATTTGACTTTCAATACGCAACATCCGTTGATGAAGCGTTGTCAATGGGTGGAGAAAAACCTTTTATCTGTAACCTTCAACAGTTTTACGATGCTTTTCCATTTGACTTATGGCTTCAGGATATCCCAAGAAGAAACCTGGCAAAGACGCTGCTATTTAAACCCAAGCTACCTCACTAAGTCTAAAGAATTTATTGAACGCGCAATGACTGTACCGATAACTTTAAAGTCACAGGCAAGAACACCTTATTTGGAACAATAGATGAATTACTTGAAAGCAGTATGGGAACGACCAGCCTATTTCCTCAATCCCGTCTATCAAATGCAAGCGAGCAATTTGTTGATCGCTGCCGAATGTGGAGCGGTGGGAGCGATTGCCGCCGGGCTCGGTTCCTCCGCTGTCGTTTTAGTGGCTGCACGCATTACCGATACCATTGTCGGAACCATCAAAAATAACATGATCGCAACAGCCATTACGCTGGGAGCATCTAAAGTCATCGAACTATTCAATGTTAGAAGAGCTGCAACGGAAGAGGATATTGATATCGCTAAGCATAAAGCGATTATAGAGAAAGTTGTCGGAGTCAGTGCTGTTATCCTCGCGACATTCGCCGGACTTGAAACAGTAGGGGCCGCAACTGCTGGGATTGTTAGCATGGTATTCGCAACGAAAAAAGTAGTCACATTAAACAATGCCGATAAAGAAAAGATTCAAGAGTTCACAGAATGTGTAAAAAAAATCCCTTCCATGCTCTTGACGTTGCTTGCAGAACATAAAACAGCAATTGCTGTTGGAGCGCTAGCCGTGACAGGCTCAGGGATCGGAAGCACTAAATTAATGGGAACAAATACTATTGCCTTAGAGATGGCGGCAACAGCGTTAATGGTAGGTTCGTTCTGGTTCATCCCAAAGAACGCAAAAATCACAAGCAATGAACTGAATGAGCAAGAGCATAGGGCTATATTGGTCCATCGTCCCAATGGCGTAACAAGAGAACAACAAATACTCGCTCTCCGTCAAAAAGAAGCCCAATTGTCCGTTATCGCACAAAGTGTCAACAGAGAAGCCATGATCGTGGCTAAATTAGGGATAGGGTTAGCTGTGGCAGCAGGAGGGTTGGCAGGGATGGTTGGAGTCCCCAACGCCTCAATAGAGGGCGCTGGAACAGCATTTACAACAGCGACGGCTGTGGCAGGCGCTGTTGTTGCTATGATCAGTGGAATCAGCCAAACCGTATTGGGGATTGAAGTTTCCAAGCTTGCCCTCGATGCAACCAATACGATCCCGCTACCTAGAAGCATACAGGCCCCAGGGAACACAGAACCATTCGATGCCGTATTTGCAGCGGCAGGAATTACTATCGCAGGATGGGTGGTAGAACTGTTCGCTCACGTCGTTGCTCCTTCAGAGCTACTGACCGAGGGAGTCACTTACGGGAGAATGTTGGGAAGATATAGCGTGATCACAGCAATCGTCATCGCGGCTGTGAAACAACAACTCCGCGCACAGGAGCACGCCAGCAGCCGCACCGCGAATATACCGAACATGTAGGTGATTTTTTTCCAGCCCTTAAATTTAAAACATAAACTGAGGTATTAGAAATGAATTCCTAGCCTGATGTCTAGTGTATGATTCCCGTTGGTATTGGGTCCATCCAGATAGTGATATTCGACAGCGGCTTGGATGATTGGAAGGATACAACAGCTTACTCCCACTATCCCCTGACACACAAAACCGTATTTGCCTGAAAATTGATTCGAGTCCCTATCTCTCCTCATCTCCTGTTTCTCCCACTTTTCTCCAAGTCCTGCCCCAAGGTAAGGAACAAAGTAATCCCCTAAAAGCCGAATGTCGAAAATCAAATTTGTCATCGAAGAAATAGCTTCAATACTTCCTGAAATCGGTACTAAAGTGTTGTTTAACATGACGAAATCAAATTTATTTTTCCTGTAGCTAATCTCTTCTTCTAACCTGATGAATGTTAAAAAATTTGCTCCAAAAACACCTCCAACAACGAAGCCAGTCTCAGGTTCTATTTGAACGCCTTCGTTTTTGTAGCTACTAACGAAGTTGTATCCACCAAATAGGTCGACATAAGAGTTGGAGAAGTTAAAGATGCCAGCAAATCCACAGGCAGAATTGAACATCAGTAAAAGAAAACAACAGAATTTCAAAGTTAGATCCCCGTTTTTTTTTCGCGCAGCTAGAAACACAATTTTTTGGGTCACGCTTGGTGTATTTTCCATAAGGCTATTTCGGGAAACTCCTTATTAAGCGGCGAAACAGGATTTGGCATCCGAAAAATGATTTGATCATTAGGCAGAGTCAACCTTCCTGCCTTGCGATTTCCTATCGGAGTAAACACTTCGATATTTGTATCCAGACCCGATTCAGTCCAAATATGCAGAGGCCCTCGATCATATTCCTTTCCAGCAATTGCTACAGGAACAATGATGTAATCGATCTCTTTTTGTTTTGCATATGACGAAACGCCTAAATCGGCAACATGGTAGTTATAAGAAAAATCATTCATCAATCCATCAAACGGAAATATTTTCATCCCAGAATAATAAGCTACCATCCCCGGATAATCAAACATAAAAAACGCCGTGTTTTGAGGGAACTCTTTCTTAAGTCTCTCTGCAAGGCGTTTTGCTGCAGGCATCTCCGCTGAGGTTTCCGTAAGAGACTCTTTCCCCTTAAACACCAGCGTTACAGAAAAATGGTATTGTGTCTTAAGAAAACTAATCACTAAAAAAAATGAAAATGCCAAAAGAGTCATGACTGAACAAATGACAGAAAAGGCTTTTGATAGCTTCCCCGATAGAAATGTTGCTATGCTCATCAAAGAAAATGCGATTGTAATATAAGCTGTGGTGTAATACCACTGGCTACCAACAGAAAAGGCTGCTAAATATAAAGCATGCAATACGACTCCGAAGAACAATATTGCAAAAAATTGTCTGTTCTTCTTCGTTTGCTCAACCATTAACGAACATGCCGATAAAAGAACTGCCGTTACTACTACGGGTCCTCCATGAAGACCCAGGTGATAGTAAGATAAGTCTATGTTGGGAAACGTCGATTTAATAGCTCCGCTCACAGGAACAATATGTCCAAACGAAACATAATTATCGACCAGGTAGGGAATAAGCATTGCAAACGGAGGCAAGGTCAATAAAAGGATCTTTCGGGGCTGCTGCCAAATAAGGGCTAGCCAAATAATTGCGCAAAAAAAGACTGTATCCATGCGTGCTAGCATACACAATCCCATTGTCACGCCCATCCAGATAAAGTTCTTCCAATCAGGCGTTTCCTTGCACTTCAAAAACAAAAGAAGCATTGCCATTTGTAACATAATCGAGAGGTGCGATTCAAATAAGCGCAACCCTCCAACCATTACCATGACGAGGGTTAATACAAAAAGTCCTAAAGAAAAGAACTTTAACTCCAGCCTTTGACCACAACGCCACAACAAAAAAATCGATGCAAGAAACAACCCATCTTGGACAAAGGCCATCAATTGAAGCAGTACTGTCTTGTCGCCTCCGGAAATGAATGCTCCGACAACACAACATAACATCCACAAAGGGTGATACCCATTTGTCTGTGTGATCTCATGAAATGTGCTGCCATGTCCTTGCCTAATGTGATCTGCAACTTGCAAATAGAAATAAGCGTCGTCAGCCATAAAGGCGTCGGGATTCAGATGAAATGGAACAAGGGCAGCCCCGACCAATAAGGTCAAGAGGGCCGCGTAAATCCAGGTTAGCCGCATATTACTGTCTGAGCCTTAACGTATGGAAGGTTAAGGTCATGAGCGACATGGGCGTTAGTGACATGTCCGTTGCAAACGTTGAGCCCCTCAAGGAGGTGTCGGTCGTCTTTCAATGCTTGGACATACCCCTTATCTGCAAGTGCTATCACATATTCCATTGTTGCTTGGGTGAGAGCCAATGTAGCTGTCCGAGCACATGCTCCAGGCATGTTAGTCACACAATAATGGATGATTCCATCGACGGTATATACCGGGTCATCATGAGAGGTCGGATGAGATGTCTCAGAACACCCTCCCTGATCGATAGAAATATCGACGATGACGGAGCGCGGTTTCATCTTTTTAATCATTTCTTTCGTGATCACTTTAGGGGCAACCTTTCCAGGAATCAGCACCGCTCCTATCACTAAATCAGCGTCTTTTATAGCCTCTTCAACAGATTCAGGAGTGGAATAAAGAGTCTGAAGCCGCGGACCATACAAGGCATCTAGTTCACGCAGTCTAGGAATGCTTTTATCAATAACAATGACATCCGCACCGGCACCCATCGCCATCCGTGCAGCACCTGTTCCTGAAACGCCTCCGCCAATGACAACAACTTTCGCAGGAGGAACGCCAGGAACACCACTTAAAAGGATCCCTTTGCCTCCATTATTTAACTGTAGAGCTGTCGCGCCAACCTGGATGGAGAGACGTCCTGCAATTTCACTCATCGGAGTCAATAAAGGAAGTTGTCCTCTAGCATCTGTCACGGTTTCGTAAGCGATTCCCACAACCTTCTTTTCAAGGAGATGTTGTGTTTGGATAGGATCCGGTGCCAGATGGAGAAAGCAAAAGAGAATCTGCCCGGGACGTAGTAAGGCAAATTCAGCTTCTTGAGGCTCCTTCACCTTAACAACCATCTCTGCTTGGTAAATTTCTTTCGCACTAGCAACAATCGTTGCTCCTGCAGAACGGTAATCATCATCGGAAAAAAGAATTTCAGCTCCAGCTTTTGTTTCCACAAGAACTGTGTGTCCACGTTTAACAAGAGCGCGTACCATTGAGGGAGTTGCTCCAACGCGAAATTCTTTAATTTTAATTTCTTTAGGGATTCCTATAATCATTTTTATACCATTGTAGGTTCTAGATGTTTTGAAAAATCAATACTCAAAAGCTTAGATACACCTCTTTCTTCCATCGACACTCCGCAGATTACATCGGCAATAGCCATTGTCCGCTTATTGTGTGTGATGATAATAAATTGACACCTATCGACAAATTGTTTAACGATATTAACAAACCGTTCGACATTGGAATCGTCCAACGGAGCATCAATTTCATCCAAAATACAAAATGGAGCCGGCTTAACTTCAAAAATAGCAAATAACAATGCCATCGCTGTTAAACACTTTTCGCCTCCGGAAAGAAGGTTGATCGACCTCATCTGTTTTCCTGGAGGCTTGGCACTGATCTCAATACCAGCCTCTAAAACATCAGATGATTCAGTGAATTGCAAATCTGCCTCTCCTCCACGGAAAAGGATCTCAAAATTCTTCTTGAAATTAGCACGAACCTGTTCAAAAGTCGACTCGAAAATTTTGCGACTTTCTCCATCGAGCTCTGTAATGACATCGACAAGCTCTTTACGAGACAAATTGAGATCATCAATTTGTTGATTCAAAAAGTGATAGCGAGTCTTATGTTTATCACAATCTTCGATCGATGTCATATTGATGTCACCAGCACTTTCAATCTGCTGTCTCAGAGCCTT
>JBAWZJ010000046.1:0-10653 GCA_037143085.1 Parachlamydiaceae bacterium
CCAAGCATTTAATCTAGCTCAAGTTGGATTATGTGACAACCGGATACGCAGGAAACTTTAGGCAATGATCTATCTATCGGACTAAAAAATGATTATTTAGGACGAACGACAGAGGTCACTCTTCCTGATGGCAGTGGGATTGCCTACAGTTTTCATGCTTCTCAGTTAAAAACGGTAACGCGTTTTGATGTTAATAAATCAGATGTTTATACCCATTGTTATGACTCTTATGATCTTTCAGGGGCTCTTTCAACGGCAATTCTTGCAAGGACGAGTGGCAAGCTGCAATACACTTATGATATTTTGGGTAGAATCAATGAAATTGCGTGTCCACAATGGAAAGAAGAAATCTCTCTTTACGATGCAGTAGGGAACATTCTTAAAAGTAGTATCACTGATTCACAGGGGGAAACACCATTTTCCTATCATTACGACGACCTCTATCAATTGACAGGTGAGAAAGGATTTTTTGCTCATGATTATACTTACGACTCCTTTTACAATCGAGAGAGCAAAGATGGAAAAATACAACAACTCAATGGATTGAACCAATTGCTTGATGACGGAACATATCAGTATGTCTATGATCGCAATGGAAATTTAATCCAAAAGATAGGTAAAGACAAAACATCTACATATACATACGATGCTCTTGATCGGCTCATTTCATTCTCTTCAGGATCACAAAAAGTCGATTACCTTTACGATGATAGTAATCGTCGTCTATCTAAAACATTTTTTCTAAAAAGTGAAGATGACGAATGGCAACGAAATAATGTCGTATGCTACCTCTATCAAGGTCTTAATGAAATCGGAGCTGTTGATGAAGACGGCAAGATTTCTGAGTTACGCTTGCTTGGAATTGGCAAAGGAGCAGAAATTGGCGCTGCCATCGCCATGGAATTCGATGGAAAAATGTATGTACCGATTCACGACCACATAGGAAACGTCTCGTGTTTGTTGGATGGCACGAGTGGTAAGGTGTATGAAAGTTATCGGTATTCAGCCTTTGGGGAGACAGAAGAGCAAGAAACAATAAATCCATGGCGTTTTTCTAGCAAACGCCATGATGACGAAACAGGCTTTATCTATTTTGGAAGGCGCTATTACGATGCTGAAACAGGACGGTGGGTCACACCAGATCCCATCGGCAGGGAAGGTGGCCCAAATCTGTATGCGTATGTAATGAATAGTCCTCTCACACATATAGATCTGTATGGATTATATAGCGAAGGTTCACAATTTGATAATTCCTTTAGCAGATTTTTTGAGGGTCTCAGTCGACTGCTGACAGAAATTATAACTATTCCTGGTCAAATAATCAGTCTTGTGGGATACCATCTGGTCCCGATCCCTTATGTTAAAGATGTAGTGGAATTCGGCGGATGGTGTTTGTCGGGGAATAATCCAGCAAAATATTGCACTAATAGAGGCGAGGGACATTCTAAGCTGATGAAACATGAAGGAACAGGTTACCTTCCCCAAAATCATTGCCATATATTGTATTGTGGAATAAACACCCCTGAAACAGACATGAAGAAACGTTTGGCTGATTACTCACAGGCACATAATGGAATTACAGTATGGGGCGTTTACAATAGTCGCGAAGGAATTTTAACTGACATTGTAGAAGTTTTCTGTCAAAAACTAGGAATTCCAACACACACGCAAGCCCTAGCAGAAAAAGCCACAAGGACCATCGTAAATTTGACAGGAGCCGATAAAGAAGGCGGAAGAGTAATAGCTGAAGCCCATAGCCAAGGAAGCGAAACAGCATACAACTTAAGCCCTTCCCTTAAAAAAATCATGGAAATTGCCGCCTTTGCTCCAGCAAGAATTCTGCATATGGAGAATTTTAGATCAGCGAACAATTATATTAATAGGCTTGATGTTGTTCCTTTCCTTGATAGCTTTGGTTTGGCAAAAGGATTGAGAGAAGGAAACGTCCATTATCTGCCTACAACAGGATGTTGTCTAGCAGATCACCTTTATGAGTCTAATAATTTTAAAACAATAAGAAGACATAAAGCTTCTTTCTACATTACAAAATTTGGATTAAATCGATGAAATATTTATATGTGTTGTGTCTTATTGTGATTTTGACTTCGTGTTATACTAGTCCGAGGCACGTTGTTCTAGGTGGTCAACAAATATCACAGTTTGCGAAGGAAGTTGAAAAAACGGATCATTTGATGATTGTTGGATCTGGTGGTGGATTTTATAATGGAATATCAAAATTTTCTTTCACGTTTTTTAGTCCAATGGCCGCAGATATCGAAAGTGCAAGAAGATTGTACATAGATATCTCAAGCAGATTCTTGCAAAAAATTAATGAATATGAAGAGATTCATTGTTACTTGTATGATTACCCAGTGACCATTCATAATTTAGATCTTCATATCCTTTTTCATCCTAAAGTTAAAATGGATATTTCTACTTATGTAGATGGTATTGGTATGGGTGAAAACGCATCTGACTCAAAAAATAACGACATTTATTACATTCAAGATGATGAAATTAACGACAGATCGAATATTTTTTTTCAAGAACCTTACATAAAAGCTATAGAGATCGTAGAACAACAGAACAATTTACTTCAAAATAATTTTTGAGCTGTTGACGCCCATGATCCACATTAGACATCTTGCATAACTCAGGTTATACAAGATGTCTAATGTTTCTTGCTGCTATGTGTTCGAGAAATTAATTGAATTAGAAATTGGTTACTACTAAAATATAATTTTGTTATTATATAAAATAAATCGGTAACTTTTGTGTGTTTCAATGAATGACGTTCGGTATAACATTTTTAAGGAAAAAAATATGTCATCTAATCTACTTCCAACAGAAAGATTGCCTCCGAGCACAGGTTTAATATCTATTTTAAGTTCCTCTTGCTCTCGTAGAGAGAAAACGGTGGCGCTTTTTTTTAAGCTGTGTGGTTTTTTTTCTTCGCCTCTCAAAGAGCGTTCTCAGAAGCGAATAACAGCTCTGTTGGTAGGGAATAAAAAATTGAAAGATATACAAAAAATTTCAGGGATAGTATTTGAGGGTGGTTCAGCTAAAGAAAAAATAAAGCTTGAAACATCGGCGCTGCAGCGTGTCGAGGTTAAGGATACAACAACTTTGGAAGCTGCAATGGGGTTATCTAACGCTGTCGTGCTGGATATCGCCAATTCCATTAATCCTGGGGGAGCCTTCATGTACTCTCTTTGGCATGGTTCTCAAGAGGAAAGTATTTGTGAAAATACTACACTGTATTCAAGATTGCGTCATGCGAAAGATCTATCTCAAAGCTCTCAATTTATAAAAGAGAGAGAATGTCTGATGTTTCCCGATGTAGAGGTTATTTATAAGAACAAAACAAAAGAATTTATAGCAAATGAGGCTGAGCGTCCTAAACTTGATGTTGTCGCTACTGCAGCAATAGATTTTCGACGCTCAAGTGAGAGAAGAAAATTTGCGGAGGGAAAAAAGGAAAATGGCAAATATCAACTAAATCAAGCAGGAAAAGCTCTAACTCAACAAAAAATGAGAGCTGTTCTAACGGCCTGTCAACAGTCAAACAAGAAAAATATCGTTCTTGGAGCTATGGGTTGTGGTGCTTTCTTGAATAGACCAGAGGATATTGCCGAGTGTTGGAAAGAAGTGATCGGAGAGTTTCCTCAGGATAGCTTTGATAAGGTCATTTTTGCCATTACAGCTAATTCGCCAAAAGACCAGCACAATCTTAAAACATTTCAGGATAAATTTTCGACTCTCTAATCTTCTGAAGGTGGCCGGCGCAGGCGTTTTTTCTCAGAGTCTTTGGATTTTTTTTCGCTATTTTTTACGATCACAGATCGAGGGATACGTGTTGCGATGCGTTTCGGTTTTCTGTAGTTAAGTTTCGCAACTTTTTCACGTAATTTTAACAAACATTCGCGTTTATTCAGATATTGGCTGCGTTCTTTTTGACTGACGACGACGATGCTAGTAGGTTTGTGAATCAAACGAACGGCACTGTCGGTAACATTGACATGTTGTCCACCACTACCGCTGGAACGATAAGTTTGGGTAATGCATTCAGAGAGAAGGGCGTCATCAGTTGCTGGAAGAATGATTTTTTTTGTCATGTCTTCAACGAATCTCTCATTAATTGATGGTTTTTTGCTTGTCTCGAACTCCACCAACAAATCAATACGAGTAACTCCATTGATTAGAAGACGATCTTTGTAAGCTTCACCCCATCATAGTAACAAAAAATGAAGAAGTCGAGTTAAAAAGGCTCTTTGTTAATAAAATCCAAGAATTTTTGAGCGTCGAAATTACTTTCTAGTTTACCGGTCTCGTATCATAGGTGTTATTACATCTTGGTATGCATGCTTAACTTTGTCATCTCTTTCAAGTCAAGGGCTAACTTTCCGCTCCTTCGGCAACAAAATTGCGTGATCGGAAGGCGACGGCTCATCCTTTGATTTAACCCATTGTAGATTCACAGCATCCCTGCGAAGTAATTGATCCTCTGTCGCTGTTGACGAGAAAACTCTTCCACTCTGTAATACTTCTTCGATTTTTCTTTCAGTTAATGGCTTTGTAGCCTCTGTTCCAGCAGACTCAATAGTTCTTAATGAATAATCCATGAGTGTCCTAATAAATAAGATAATTCAGCGAGTCTTTTTGAATTCTAAATATTTTGCGGTCCACGAGGTCGGGTGTTTGGCGACCTCTTCCGGAGATCCTGTGCAAATGACCTCCCCACCGTCTTCTCCGGCTTCTGGACCTAACTCAATGATATAGTCCGCGTTTTTTATCACATCGAGGTTGTGTTCTATAATAATCATCGTATTTCCCTTATCAACAAGGCGCTGCAGTACTCCTAGAAGTTTTTTGATGTCATCGCTATGGAGACCTGTTGTGGGTTCATCGAGTAAGTATAGCGTCCTTCCTGTCGAGCGCTTAGCGAGTTCACGACTTAATTTGATCCGTTGTGCTTCACCACCAGAGAGACTTGCCATTTCTTGACCGAGTTTGAGATACCCAAGTCCAACAGAAATCAACGTATCAAGAGGGCGTGTAATCCGAGGGTGATCGGCAAAAATCACCCGAACTTCATCGACGGTCATTTGTAGGTATTGACCAAAGTTCTTCCCTTTGTATAACACTTCGAGGCTGACAGGGTTAAGGCGGAGGCCCTGACAATCTTCACAGATGATTCTAATTGGAGGAAGGAAGTGCATTTCTACTTTTTTATAGCCCATTCCCCAACAAGCCGTACACATTCCTCGTCTGTGATTGTAACTGAAGTGTTTTCCTTGGAGTCCGCGGGTACGTGCTGTAGGCAAGGAAACAAAAAATTCTCGCATTCTTGTTAAGAGGTCAACGTAGGTGCCGACATCAGAGCGCGATGTTAATCCGATCGGGTTTTGGTCGATGGAAATGATTTTATCTATATTGCTAAGGCCTGTGATTTTGCACCCTTTATAGGTTGCTTTGTCTGAAGAGTTGATTCCTAATGTTGCTGCAGGAAGAAGGACGTCGTGAAGAAGTGTCGATTTTCCCGATCCTGAAACGCCTGTTAAGCATGTGAGGAGTCCGATAGGAAAGGAAACGGATATATTTTTTAGGTTGTGGACGGAGGCGCCCGACAATGTAAGTTTTAATTTTCCTGGCTTTCTTCGTTTTTCCGGGATTGGAACTGAACGTTTTCCTGACAGGTAACATCCTGTCAACGAATCTGGATTCTTTTTAATTTCAGCGACAGTCCCTCTAGCTGTGATGTGGCCTCCGTGCTCTCCTGCTTGAGGGCCAAAATCGAGAATAAAATCTGCTTTCTCGATTGTCAACGGGTCATGTTCGACCATCAGGAGCGTGTTGCCTAAGTCTTTAAGTTTTTTAAGTGCAGCGTTCAACTTATCGCTGTCGCGAGGGTGCAGGCCGATAGTCGGTTCATCGAGAACGTATAATACTCCTGTCAATCCACTGCCAAGTTGACGTGCTAAGCGGATTCTTTGCGCCTCGCCTCCTGAAAGTGATGGAGCACGCCTTTCGAGTGATAGATAATGAAGCCCAACCTCGCAAAGGAAACTGAGCTTATTACTTAGTTGTTTTTGCACCTCATCTAACATTTTACTTTCAGATATATCGAGTTTATCGATAAACGTGCGTGCTTGATTAATGGGTAAACGACAGAGGTCGCTGATCGATAGTTTCTCAATTGTCACATGACGCGCTAATGGGTTTAACCGAGATCCTTGGCAAGAGATGCATTCGAGTTCATCCAGTAGGGGAATGACGGGTTCTCTGATATGAGCTTTCCCATTCTTTCCAATTTTTGCTAATACGTGATTAATTCCAACCCAGCGAAACTTAAAACCTTTGTCACTTTCGTACGTTCTCTCGCCGGGCGATCCATTCATCAATAGATTCAGTTTTTCTTTAGGTAACTTGTTGATGGGAGTATAAGGATCGATCCCTTCGGCGTCTAAAAATAGTTCAAACAAATGCAAGGCTCCAGCACTTTGCTTTTCTCTCCATAGAAGGCGCGTTAAACTGGCTGCAGATTGATGGATTATTTCAGGATTATGTGTGAGGTTTGCTCCATATTGGTATCCCAAGCCTTGGCAATCGATGCACATCCCCTGCGCCTGGTTGAAAGCAAAAGTGTGCGGGGTGATTTCAGCATACGATTTGCCTGTGCTTTCCACAGCAAAAGCTAAATTAAAGAGAATATCTTCATTTTCTCTTGCGATAACGAGCTTTCCTTCTCCTATCCTTGCTGAGTTTTCAATAGCCTCAAAGAGGCGATGTCGAATTGACGATGTTACTTTGAGACGGTCGATCACTAAGAAAAGTTCGTTTTTTCTTTTCTTATCAAAATGTGACGAGAGGTCCTCTGCGTCGAGTTCATAGTCGTTCCCATTAAGGCGTATCCGAAGAAACCCTAGCTTTTGCAACCGTGTGATTGCATCATTGAATTTCTCGTTTTTTTTCAACTCAATAGGCGCAAGAACTTGGAATTTTTCCCCTTCAGGGTAAGACAAAACTTTATCGACGACATATTCCTTACTAATAGCTTTGATCTCTTCACCTGTTTCTGGGCAATGGGGAATGCCTATACGCGCATAAAGGATCCGGAGATAGTCATAAATCTCGGTCATCGTTCCGATAGTGCTTCGTGGATTTCCCGCATGTGATTTCTGTTCAATAGCAATGGCAGGGGAGAGTCCTTCGATATGGCTGATTTTTGGCTTAGGCATTTGTTTTACAAATTGCCGTGCGTAAGGGGACAGCGACTCGATATAACGGCGTTGCCCTTCGGCATAGATCGTGTCGAAAGCTAACGATGTCTTACCAGACCCTGAAGGTCCTGTGCAAACGGTGATCTTATCCCTAGGTATCGAAACATCCACATGTTTTAAGTTGTTTTGTTCTGCTCCATAGACTGCGATAGTTCTCACTTCATCTGTTATCTTTTCGCTTTTCTTCTTCTTAGTCCGTTTTTTTAGAAAATCTGCGACCTTTCCAGCTGGATCATTGTGTAAAGCTTGGTAGACAGCGTGGCCTGTTGGGGTATCGAGTTTACCGATCTTTTCAGGCGTTCCTTCTGCAACAACTTTCCCTCCTCCCTCGCCGCCTTCCGGGCCAATATCAATGATCCAATCGGCCGTTTTGACAATATCCATATTGTGTTCGATAACTAAAACTGTATTTCCTCGTTCAACCAACTCGTTCAACACAATGCTGAGGTGGTTGATGTCATGAAAATGAAGTCCTGTAGTGGGTTCGTCGAGGATATAAAGTGTTTGTCCTGTTGCCGGCCGAACCAGCTCTTTTGCTAATTTAATTCTCTGTGCTTCTCCTCCAGAAAGGGTTGTGGAAGATTGCCCTAGCTTGATGTATTCCATTCCAACTTTTTGGAGTGTTTCGAGTTTTCTTTTGATCGAAGGGATATTTGCGAAAAATTCTAAAGCTTCTGCCACTTCCATTTCCAAAATATCGTAAATGTTTTTTCCTTTGTAAAAAACAGAGAGGGTCTCTTCATCAAATCGTTTTGTTTTGCATGAAGGGCAGTCGACCCACGCATCCTCCATAAAATCCATGTCGATCTTTAACATTCCCATCCCTTCACATTGAAGGCATGATCCATCCTTCACATTGAAGCTAAAACGTCCAGGCTTATACCCGCGCGCTAAACTTTCAGGAAGCTTGCAAAAAAGATCGCGAATCTCATCAAACAGCTTAATGTATGTCGCCGGATTGGATCGGGGATTGCGTCCGATAGGGGACTGGTCAATGGCGATAACCTTGTCGATGTGCTCGGTTCCTTTGATCTCTTTATGCGCACCTACAGAGTGCTCGCCCGCATGCAGTAGATTCGAAAGGGCTGGATATAGGATATCGGTAATTAAAGACGATTTGCCAGATCCGGACACCCCTGTAACCGCAACAAGGATACCTAGAGGAATATCGACAGTTAAGTTTTTTAAGTTGTGGTGCGTTGCGCCGACAATCTTCAGTTTCTCTTTAGATGGCTTTTTTCTCTTTTTGGGGATGGGGATGGATAGCGTGCCATTCAGGTATTTTCCCGTTACGGAACGATTGCATTTTACGAGGTCAGACAGGTCGCCATCAACAATGATTTCTCCTCCACGAGAGCCTGGACCGGGGCCAAAGTCTACGATATGGTCTGCTTCCCAGATCGTTTCTTCATCATGTTCGACAACGACGACGGTATTTCCCATATCTCGGAGGTGCATCAATGTTTTAATAAGTTTTTTATTATCACGTGGATGGAGGCCGATAGACGGTTCGTCGAGAATGTAGGTGATGCCTACAAGGCCGCATCCAATTTGTGATGCGAGTCTTACTCGTTGTGCTTCTCCACCGGAAAGTGTCGGCGCTGTGCGGCTGAGTGTTAAATAAGAAAGACCGACTTCAATCAGAAACTGCAATCGTTGACGGATCTCTTTTAGGAGTTCTTCCGCAATAATGGTTTCCTGCTTATCTAAAGTTAGCGTCTGAAAGAAAGAAAAACATTCCCCGATAGTCATGCCGGTGACTTGTCCGATCCGTTTGCCTCCCAGTTGAGTTGCTGCAGAGTAAGGCTTCAGTCGCTCTCCACCACATGAGGGGCAAACCTGTTCGTGCATGAGATGCTGCATTTTTTTGTGATACACATCGCTTTTTGCTTCAGCAAAGCGACTATGAGCTTCGTGTAAAATGCCGCGCCATTGGACATGATCTGTCCATGTGGCCCCTGTCACAGGATGGATGAAATGCATGCGCGTCCACTTTTTATCTGTACCATAGAGAAAGGCTTTTTTTGCTTTTTCGGAGAGTTTTTTCCATGGAGTGTGAACGCTAAATCCATAAATTTCCGCCAAATTGTCATAGATATTGCCAAACCGTACTGTTTGGTACGAGCTGCCGACGGAGCAACAGTCCTCAGCGATACTTAAGTCTGGATTAATGATTTTTTCTAGGTCGAATTCGTTGACGATTCCGATTCCGCTACATTGAGGACACATTCCTGAAGGGCTATTGAATGAGAAATCTTGAGGTTCTAAAGAGGTATAAGAAAGGCCGGACTTTAAAGAAAAAGCGTGCATCGAGAAAAGCTGTTCTTCATCAGTTTCCATGTCTAGAACACTCATGACTCCGTTGCCAAGGTTCAAAGCATTTGTTGCAGCTTCGGCTATGCGGGAGTTATTTTCCTCTTGAACAGATAGACGGTCGATGACTATGTCGACATCATGGGCGACACTCCCGTCTAAGGAAATTTCTTCATCTAGGTTGATGATCTTTCCGTCAATTCGGGCACGCATGAATCCTTTGCGGATCAAATCTTGAAAGTCTTCTTTAAATTCAGCTTTTTTCCCTTTTGCATAAGGAGAAAGAACAATAATCCGCTTACCCGTAGGCAAACTCTGAATTGACTTGATGATTCGCTCTCGACTTTGTGGGCTGACGGCTTCTCCGCTAACAGGACAGTGTGGAATTCCCACTCGCGCATATAACACGCGTAAATAATCGTAGATTTCAGTCATTGTGCCGACTGTTGAGCGCGGGTTGCGCCCTGTCGTTTTTTGTTCTATTGAAATCGTCGGTGAGATACCGGAAGCGAGCTCTAGATCAGGCTTAGACATCTCGCCCAACTGACGCCTAGCAAAGGTTCCTAACGATTCAACATAACGACGTTGACCTTCCACATAAAGAGTGTCAAATGCTAATGATGATTTTCCCGATCCTGAAACACCTGTAAAAACAATTAGCTGGTTTGGGGCCAATTGAAGATTCACAGATTTTAAATTGTGAACGTTGACATTCTTGAGGATAATCGGATGCTGTTTCATAGGGCTAAACTCTGGGTAAGAGTATGTAACTCACCTTACGCAAAGAGAGTGGCATTTGGGCTGAGCCAAAGCCCCGGGGACGAACTTATCGAAAATGGGTTAATATTTCACCAATATTGACCCATTTCCGATAATTCGTCCGCGGGAGCTTTCGCTTCAGCCCAAATGTCGCTCTGTTTGCGTAAGGTGAGTATGTAATATACCAGACATCGCTATAGAGAGGAAAGTGTATTTTTAGCTTATATACTGCTCGTAGCTCAAAATGAGAAATTTTGGCTAGCTTGAAAGCTCCCGCGATTTTTCAATCCCGGGGCTTTGA
>JBAWZJ010000047.1:0-10504 GCA_037143085.1 Parachlamydiaceae bacterium
ACTTTCAATTGTCCCTGTTCTCGCGGTTGCCTTCGGTATTGCCAAAGGGTTCGGCTTCGAACAGCATCTTGAAAGTGAACTATCTCAAAAATTTTTAGAACAACGGGAAGTTGTCGATAAATTAATTGATTTCGCCCATAAAACCTTACAAAACACCGAAAGCGGTCTTATCGCAGGAATCGGCGTAATCGTCCTGTTTTGGACGGTTCTCAAACTCATCGGAAGTATCGAAAGCTCTTTTAATGCTATATGGAAAGTCAAAAAATCCCGTACATTAGCCAGAAGTTTCAGCGACTACTTAGCGATGATCCTTTTCTGCCCTGTATTTTTTGCCGCTTCTAGCAGTTTGTCCGTATTCGTCGTTTCGCAAATCGTTCACTTCTCCAAAGAACAAGGGTTGTGGGACACTGTCAGCCCTTTGATTTACTTCGCATTCCATCTTTTCCCTGTATTTCTTGCATGGTTTTTGTTCACTGCACTCTACGCAATCATGCCGAACACAAAAGTCCCTATAAAATACGCCTTTATTGCCGGTGTATGCGCAGGTACGGCATACCAAATCATCCAGGCAATTTATATCCAATTTCAAATTGGTCTTTCAAGCTACGGAGCCATCTACGGCAGTTTTGCCGCTTTACCCCTTTTTCTTATCTGGCTAAACACTAGCTGGCTTGTAGCCCTATGGGGAGCTGAAGTTGCTTACCACGCGGAAAATGATCGAATGAATGAAAGTCTATACACATCCCCAAAGCAAGTAGAAGGCGACATTCGTGTTTTGGGGTTAGTCATTACAGAAAAGTGCATCAACGCATTTAAAAAGGGATCCACAGCCCCCTCCCCTTTCACCCTCTCTGAAGAAACAGGCGTCTCAATCGTTGTTGTGCGACGAACAATACAACAACTCGTCGATGCGCGCTTACTTACCGAAGTCAACTGGCGCGGAGATGAAGGGGAATTTTATTTGCCTGGAAAAGACCTCAAAGCAATCACTTTGAAAAGCGTGTGCGATGCCCTTAATCCTGCTCGGCAAGAGCGGTATCTATTTATAAGTGAGAAAAATACAGAACAATTCATCCAGTCCCTTGCCAACATGGATAAATATATCGAGAGTTCGCAGTTAAATCACCCTTTAGAAAGCGGTACCTAGATGGTCGATGAAGCAATGGAATTGTTTTGGGAAGACCTCGATAGCGGCGAAGTGCATATTCGAGACAAGTGGCAATTTTCATTGAAGTCGGAATTTTTCCCTCATATCGGCCTCAAACCAAGTGAATATACCCAAGAATTCTATCTTTTCATCCCCAATTCCTTACAAGTAGATAGCAGAACATATTCAAAAAATGAATTCTACCTCGATGAAACAAATTTGATCCGTTATAAAACGCCCGAATTTTCATTCGATGAGCTGACAAACGTCCACGACAACCGCTCCCCTCTCACTCGTGTCATGGCGCTGTGCCGTCAAAAGGACAACGAAGAGAACCGAAAACACCTATCTGATGAGTTAAAATTATTGGCAAACGTCGTCCGCAGTCTACTCCGTCGCGAAGTAAAGCAAATGATATTGACGCTTCAGAAAGAACCGAAGACCCCTGTCTCTTCTTATTTATCAAATTGCACTCATAAGCTTTGCAGCGATATTCGCTCTTTAAGAGCGTTATACAAACAAACCGAAGCAGTGTATCTAGAAAATTGGAAAGACCCCCTATTTTATCGTCAACTGTTATACATCGATGAGTTCCTAAGCGATTCCATCACCTATTACCTGACAGGCTTATTAGAAAACATCCGGCTGATCGGCCACGAGTCATATAAACTTGTCGATGATGAATTATGCGAACTCCTTCTAGAAGAGAAAGAAATCGGTGACACCTTTGTTAAAAAAAGTAGCATGGAGTCGATCGAAAATAATGGAGCCGAAGCAGAAGGAATCCTTTACCGTTTCGGTCTATTAAACAAATTTGTTTTGGACGCTCTGCTCCTGCCTATCAATCGTTTTTCATCTGAACAACACTATCAGGAACGGTACCAACAGTGGATTGGCGGACTCTCAGCTGCTGTTGCGATGTTTCTTTATTTTTCTCTGTTCGTCTGGCTAGGTAATGTTTTCGTTATCAACTCATCCCCCTTCATCTTGCTGATGATCATTGTTTATGTCCTTAAAGACCGCTTAAAGGAGTGGTTGCGCTCTTTCTCATATCTTCAAGCTTCGCGCTGGTTTCCAGACTACACAACAGTTGTCCGATCGCCAAGTAGAAAAAATGAACTTGGAACGATTGAAGAATCGTTTTCTTTCGTCGAGCTCGCACGGTTGCCAAAAGAGATCAAAGAAATACGAAACCGAGAGTTTCACACTGTTCTAGAAGAGTACCAACGGCCAGAAAACATCATTTTCTACAAAAGAACTGTCAGAATGAATGCCCCTATTGCCGTTGGAGCGCGTCGTTACGGACTAAATATCATTTTCAGATTCAACATCCATCGATTTCTTTACAAAGCAGCTGACCCAAGTGAAACCCATCTAATCATCGACTCAGCAACACGTAAATTAACCCCCGTTCGCCTACCCAAAGTGTATCACCTTAACTTGATCATCGCTAGCAGAGCCATCGAAAGTGATGATAGAAGCAAGAAAGAAACACTTGTGCAATTCAAAAAACTCCGACTTGTCATCGATAAAAATGGAATTAAACGGATAGAACAGTTGAAGACTCCGTTGTTGTGACAAAAACCTGTCCCAATGTAGAAAAATGGTTGACTAACTGCTTTCTTCGTGAAGCATCAAGGCTTAAGCCAATATCATCGACAAGCATTAGCGGCATATCACCGGAAACCTCTTGAAGTTGTTTCCATTCAGCAAGCCTTAATGCAGCCACACACGAACGCTGCTGTCCTTCACTCCCAAATGAACGAGCCTCTTTCTCATTCAATGCTATCACTAAATCGTCCTTATGAGGACCTGTCAATGTTGATCCTATATCAATCTCTCGTTGCCTATGCCGCTTGAATTGATCGCGGAAGATCTGGTGTAATGGACTGTCGATTGCATACTCCCCTGCCCCATTTGCTTTGTATCCAAGTCCCAAGGATTCCATTCCCCCACTCAACATTTTGTAAAGATCTTGTCCATGCAGTCGCAAAGCCTCTGTCGCATTGGTCCGTCGTTTTACAATATATGCTGCTGAGTTGGCCATTTCATATTCCCAGCTGTCAATTGTAGCCATATTTCGAGCCCGTAGCAGATGGTTTCGTTGGCGCATGGCCCTATCGTATCTCGTGAGATGATGGACATACAGAGGATCACTCTGTCCCAAAAGTGTATCAAGCAACTGTCTTCTTGCTGCGGGAGCGCCTTTCACTATAACATCATCGCCGGGATGGATGACAACACCTAGCAATAAGCCTAACAGACTATTAAGGAAAGGATAGGACGTTGAGTTATGAGTAATACGCTTCTCTGTGCTACTGTAGTAAACGCGTATTTTTTGCTCGATGTCATGCTTAACGAATGAAGCTTCAATATAAAAATAAGAAGCGCCATGCCGCACTAAATCACTGTTTTGCGATGTCCGAAAAGAGCGACCTGTAATGAGGAAATAAATAGCTTCAATTAATGCTGTTTTCCCCTGGCCATTGGGACCGCTAATCACATTCAGTCCAGGGGAAAACTCGTGATACTTTTCTTCATAAAGACGAAAATTACGTAGGTAAATCGCCTTTATGCGCATATCACTCTTCGTTTAGACGGAGAGGCATCAAAATAAACAGAGGCGTTGCTTCCCCTGCTGACGAAGAAGAGAACTCTTGGTCGGAGATAACACCCGGTGTAAATGGATCGGAGATCCCTAACGAAACAGTTTCCGCCTTGCTATGCTTGAGGATATCGAGAAAAAACAATGGGTTGAAAGCAATATCCAATCTTTCGCCTTGATAGTTTGCAGGCATGCTTGTGTTTCCTTCACCCACATCCATACTGTTTGCCACTAGCTTCAACTCTCCATTAGAAAAAGCAAAACGCGCAGCATGGTTTTGTTCGCCGGAAAATAAAGCCACCTGCCTTAGTAGTGCTGTCAGCTCCTCGCGGTGAAGAGTGACAATTTTTTCTATCGACGATGGGATAATCCTTTCAATATCAGGGTAATCGCCGGAAAGGAGTTTTGTAATGATTGTTGAGTCTGAAGTCTCAAAAGCGACTTTATCTTCCATCAGATAAACGGTCACATCCCCATCACCCGATAGATTTTTTTGAGCTTCTTCGATAGCTTTAAGAGGAATGACCCAGCTCCCAGATAACGAAGCATCAACATTGATTGGCATAAAACTACGTGCCATCCGCTTTCCATCCGTGCCAACAAATGTTGCTTTACCGTTCGCTATATGGAGAAGAACCCCTGTTAATACGAAACGATTGTCCTCTCTTGAAACAGCAAAAGAAGTGCGAAATAAAACATCGCGCAAATCTGCCTGTTTAAGAGTAAATCGAGACGCCCCTTCAAGGTCTGGTAAAGCAGGAAATTCAGCCTTATTCATGCCATGAAGACGAAAACGGGAAGAGTCTGCAACGATTTCTGTAATTTCATTGCTGTTCGTTGTGATTTCCAAATTGACAGAAGTCAATTCGCGTACCAGTTGAGCCAAACGTTTTGCCGGCAATGTCGTTGCTCCCTCTTCCGAAATTGCAGCTTCGACGCTGCAACGGATACCAACCGTTAGATCTGTCGCTGTTACCGTTAACGCTCCATTAGCAGCTTCAATCATTATATTGGAAAGAACCGGAATTGCAGCTTTTGCGGAAACAACGTTTAAACATTTGCTGATCAAATAATTAAACTCTTGAGTCGAGATTGTAAATTTCATCATTTAGCCTTTAATAAAGTTGGAACCTAAAATACCGTCTATCCACCTCTGTTGTCAAGCAGATTTCTAACCGAGCCCTTCTCGCTGTGCCTTTTCGAGAATCTTCTGGGATTTTTAGTCTTGTAAAAGGCAAACGGCAAAAGCTAAAGTGAAAATTCCTAGGAACAACGTGATGGTGGGGTCATTACACTGAATCGATACAGGCTCGTCCAAACCGCTGAATTACGTTTGGTGAAGCCTAGAACCAACACGCACAATCGTGGCTCCTTCTGCAATCGCTTGAAGAAAGTCTTGAGACATCCCCATAGACAATTCGTTCATCGGAGCAGTCGGTGGCGATCGCTCTTTGAGTTCATCCCGAAAATGACGCAAGCTTGCGAAACAATAACGCGCTTCATCCTCCGTTGCTCCTGCTGGAGCCATTGTCATTAATCCCTCAACAGAGATGCCCTTTAACGAGACGATTTCCTCATAATTTTGTTTCAATTCTTCAATAGAAAACCCATGCTTACTTGCTTCCATTGAAACATTAACCTGAAGCAAGATTTTTGTTGTTAACTCTGCCTCTATGCTGCACTGTGCTATTTTTCTCGCCAACGGAAGAGTATCAACGGAATGGATTAAAGCAAATTGACCGATCGCCTTTCTAACCTTATTGCTTTGGAGCGTTCCAATGAAATGCCAACGACAGTCCGGCGGAGCGACTTCCTTTCTTTTAAGAGCTTCTGCTAAACGCCCCTCACCAAAATCTCGCTGACCGCAGTCGTAAAGCCGGGAACAATTTTCCCAAGGGATGGTTTTAGTGACGGCAACAAGAGTGATGTCATTGGATAGCCTTCCCGAAGCTTGTGCTGCGGCAGTAATCTGCTCTTTCAGGATGATATAAGGGTCATTTTTCATTGCGCATTGAAAGAGGTTTATCGAAAATTTCTTTAATAATCACCATATCCCGCTTCGCCTTCAATCGATTCAAGATTGAACTGCCTCTGGACTGATGTGTGACTCGGATTACTTCGTAATGTTCAGCAGGCTTGACCAAATCATTTTGCTGCGGTACCAAAGCTTTGGCTACAGGCTTCGGTTGCTTTCCTGGACGCACCTTTTGCTTAACTACCTGCATTGTTGGAACAGAAGAAGGCTTGACAGCCTTCTTCATTTTCTCTTCATCAATCTTTTTTTTTGCAAAAAGATAAATCAGCGCAATGAATACAAAAAAATAACCAATGAAATCAGATAAATGCATGATCTTATTGCCGTTTTAAATCGTCTTCAGGACGTGAAATAGCATTGCGCATCTCTGTGTCTGCCTGCATGTTTTGGATGCGCCAGTAGTCCATGATTCCGAGCTTTCCACTACGGAACGCTTCCGCCATCGCCTGTGGAACTTGAGATTCAGCCTCGATCAGCTTAGCCCGCATATCTTGAACTTTTGCGAGGTTCTCTTGCTCCAATGCAACAGCCATTGTACGTCGTTTTTCAGCTTCCGCTTGGGCTATTCTTTTGTCTGACTCAGCTTTATCAGCGCGCAGTTTAGCTCCAATATTTTCCCCTAAGTTCATCTCAACAATATCAATAGATAAAATCAAGAAGGCTGTAGAAGAATCGAGTCCTTTTTCCAGAACAAGCTTTGAGATCCGTTGAGGTGATTCCAACACATGTAAATGTGTTTCGGATCCGCCAATAGCACTGACAATCCCCTCCCCTACTCTTGCGATGATCGTTTCTTCCGTCGCGCCGCCAACAAGCTGTGCTATATTTGTTCGGACTGTCACTCGAGCTCGCACATTGATTTGAATCCCGTCTTTAGCAACACCTGTCATGTATCCGCCATGGCTTGGGCAATCGATGACTTTTGGGTTAACAGATGTTTGTACGGCATCACGCAAATCGCGCCCAGCCAAATCAATCGCGGTAGCACGCCTCCAGTCTAAAGCTATATTTGCTTTGTCCGCAGCGATGAGAGCTTGAACAACTTCTGAGACATGTCCTCCAGCCAGATAGTGCGTCTCCAAATCTGAAACAGAAACATCCTTTAATCCTGCTTTGTATGAGTTGATCCGAGCATTGACGATGAGTTTTGGTGGAATTTTACGGAGGCTCATTCCAATAATATTAAAGAGAGGGATCGGCGTTCCTGAAACAAAAGCTTGGAACCATAGGCTTAAAAAACGTCCAAGAATGCTGATGATGATCACAGCAATAATAGCTAACAGGATAAAAACAAAATAGAATTCAACGCCGATTTCGGCGATAAGAGGTGTATGACTCATGATTAAATATCCTTATGTTTTGTAACAAGAAGTGTTCCGCCATCAATACCAACAACGGTGATCGACTCCCCTTTTTCAATTAAAAATCCGGCGCTCATAGCATCGTAAAGAATGTCATCAATAACGACTTTACCGGCAGGACGCAATGTTGTTGCTGCTTTCCCATTAGCCCCTTTCTTAGGCAAAGACTTTAAGTTTTCCACAGCAACATAACCATCTTGTTCATTGCCCTTCAAAATGAATTTACCAAATACAGCAACTTTTGGAGTTAGATAGCGCGCTAATAATACGAGGATGAGACATCCAATGAGGAACGTACCCGACAACCAGGCAAGCCTTTCAATAAACACTTCGCCTGCAGCATTCAACGTCATTGTATCCATTTCAAAATTAACCGCGCCAACCCCAGGAATCATCATTCCAAAAAGTCCAGCTAAAAAGAGGAAAATCCCGACAAAACCAAGAATTCCAAACGTTGGCAGGATAAAAATCTCTATAAGGATAACGGCTATACCAGTGATTAAAAGAATCAATTCGAGCCAATTGGCGATCTCTAAAGAAAAACTCGAAAGCACAATTAAGAACAAACATGTCACACCAACCGTTCCCGGTAAGCCAAATCCTGGGGTGGTAAATTCAACATAGAGTCCGATCATCAATCCAAGCATTAGTAGCGAAGAAACAAGCGGTGATGCCAGGATTGCAAAAAAACGCATTTTCCAATCCATCTCAAACGTATCGATAGTAGCGTTAGGTATTGTCTTAAAAAAAGGTTGTTGAAAAATTGCTGATTTAGATGCAGGCCATTTACCCGACTCCTCTTCTTCTAAGGTAAGGGGAACGGTTTTTGTTGGTGGAATCATCATATCAGCAACGCCAAGGGAGATCAGTTGATCTGCATTTAAGGTTAGAAGCTTCCCCTTTTTAGCAAGGACGATATCCGGATGAGAACCTTCCGTTTGAATTTGCGAATCATTTTCAAGCTTCATCACCTGGCCGCCGCGCACCACAAGGATCATATCTTTATCTACCATTGCCTCGGCGATGAGAGGATTGCGCCCGAAGAAGTTAGCACGATTGGCAAAGTCTGCTCGAAGGACTGAGTTGATTTTTTCAGAAGCCGTTGTTAACGATCCATCACCATCGTTAAAGACAGGCTCTGCAGCGCCCATGCTTCCATCTTTTGCCACCAGAATGTAGCGGCAAGAGTATGCCAACATAGCTCCTGCAGATATTGCCCAGTTGTCGATGTAAGCGACAACAGGAATATCAAACTGTGTATCAAGCTCCTTCAACCCATCAGAAATGTTCTGCGCAGCGAAAACCTCTCCTCCTGGTGTATTTAATTCCAAGATAACAAAAAGCGGTTTATTCTTTTTGTAGTAATCGAGAGCTTTTTTGACATATAACCAAGTCGATTGATTAATTTCCTTGGAGTGGTCCCCAACAACGATACGACCTATCGTATTTTCACCCGTCGTATGAATAATAATATGTTCTTTAAACGATGGCTCGGCTGCAAAAGAACTCTGCCATGCCCATGAATAAAGTATATAAGCAAGCAATAGAAAGAAGCTCCGCTGAAGCCAATATTTAATTTCGTTAACGTTCATCGAAATAATCCAAAATTAAGTTTTTCGTTTGTTCTAGATGTTGTTGAGTGTGAGCCAAAGAAACAAACCAAGCTTCTTGCTGCATTGGTGGAATATACACCCCATTAGAGAACATGTAACGGAAAAATTTAGCAAACTCTGTAAGATCACACTCTTTGGCGTCTTCCACATTATTTACCTCACGACAACCAAAAAATATTGTAAACATCGATCCCACCTGCTGCACGCATGCGCAAATACCTTTCTGAGCTAGATATGCGCTGACTGGTTTTGTAATGACATTCGTCATCTCTTCAAGTCTAGAATAGACACCTTCTTCCTCAAGCATCTCAATCGCTTTGTATCCAGCTTCCATAGCTACAGGATTTCCTGATAAAGTCCCTGCTTGATAAACTTTTCCAAGAGGCGCCAAACAATCCATGATTTCTCGACGTCCTCCAAATGCTGCCGCAGGAAAACCGCCCCCAATAATTTTTCCAAAGCAAGTTAGATCTGGATCGATCCCATACAACCCTTGTGCTCCCGCAAGGCCGACACGAAATCCGCTAATCACTTCATCAAAGATTAACACAGCTCCGATCTCTTTTGTAACATCCCTGAGCATGCGGAGAAAATCTACTGTAGCGGCAACGCACCCCATATTACCGGCAATCGGCTCTAAAATCACCGCAGCAACTCGCTCCCTATTGTCTGGATGCAGTAAAAATTTCCGAGTTTCTTCGATATTATTAAACGGAAGGCATGCCGTGTTTTCAACAATAGCTTCAGGGATCCCCGCAGATGTCGATGCAGGATTCATTCCTAGCACGCCAGAACCAGCCTGCACTAGGAAAAAGTCGGCATGTCCGTGGTAGTTACCTGAGAATTTAACAAGGAGCTCCTTGCCTGTATATCCACGAGCCAAGCGAGCAGCGCTCATTGTTGCTTCGGTCCCCGAGGAAACAAAACGGATTCGCTCAACCGAAGGTACGTGTTTGATGATTATACGAGCTAGTTTTTCTTCAGACATTGTCGATATGCCAAATGTCGATCCCTTTGCGATCCTTTCTTTAGCAGCTGAAACAATCGCTTCATGTGCATGCCCATGGATCAGTGGTCCCCAGGAACCGCAGTAATCGATATACCCATTGCCGTCGATATCATAAACCATATCGCCTTCGCCTCTGTCGGCAATCATTGGATCGAGACCAAGACCTCGAAATGCGCGCACAGGAGAGTTTGTTCCTCCTGGAGTTAATGTCGATAATCTTTCAAAGCATCTTTTACTTTGAGGTCTATCGGTGATCGGTTTTGTTGAGGGATTTAGTGTCTTTTGCATACAACCTCGTATAAAAAAAATGTACAAAATCGAGGTTAAACCAACCTTAGATTTTGTGCCAGTAAAGAGTTCCTTCTCTAAAAAACCTTCAACAACTATTCCCAAAAGAATGAAAAAAAAACAATAAATATAAAGTTTTGCTTGACTAAGCGAAAGAAGAATTGCAAAATTAAGGCTCTTATAGCGGTTATACCGAACGTCATTCAAAAGTTGGCATTCTAAAGCGGCAAAAACTCCAACTTTCAACTGGAACCAGTATATCTTCTGTAAGAAGTCTAATCTCTTCTTAGGACAAGTTGATCATGCATCTATATCTTGAAGAAATCTTTATCCGCTCCTGGTGGGTTGTCTTATTTTGTTTATTTTGCTACTTTGGGTACGAACAAGGGCTTCTCAAAAAAGACCGCGCTTTTGCCCAGCTCCAAATGCAGCACAATGATTTGTTG
>JBAWZJ010000048.1:0-10501 GCA_037143085.1 Parachlamydiaceae bacterium
AATACCATTAGCATCTTCCCTGTCGGTGCCTTAACAAGTCAGGTATATCGTTTCCGCGCACGTCCTTGGGATAATAAACATACAAACAGTACATGTACGCTTTGTCCAGTCGGATGCAGTACAACTTTTGATTCCAGAGATGGTGAAATCATGAGAACGCGTCCTTGCGAAAATAAAAGTCTCAATGATATCTGGTTGTGCGACAAAGGGTCTTTTGGCTACGAATTTACAGATAGCCCTGATAGGTTAAAAAAGCCCTTGATTCGCCGTGGAGGCAAACTCGAAACAGCCGATTGGGAAGAGGCTCTGACTCTTGTTGCTTCAAAGATGGAGCAAGCAAAGCATACAGGTAAAGTGGCAGGGTTGGGTGGCAACCCATTGACTCTCGAAGAAAATTATCTTTTTCAGAAGTTAATCCGTGAGGGTGCCGGTGTTAACAATGTCGATCACAGGGTTGGAATGTCCATATTCTCTCTTGCTGAGGAAGGGATTTCAGCGGGAATGGAAATGCCTATCGGTGATTGTGAAAACCTTTCTTATGTCGTACTTTTTGGGATTGATCTGACAGAAGAGTTTCCTGTCATTTGGCTTAGGCTCAAAGAGGCAATCAATCGTGGAGCCAAGGTTGTTTTTATCGGACACTTTGCACCGGAGATGGTTAATCATCTGAGTCAGACAGTATTGCATGCTCCTGGGGCCGAATTGGAGGCTTTGCGTCAGCATCTTCCTCATATCACTGCTACAGCGATGAAAGAGAAAAAATCTGCGTTTTTTGTAGGTAGACAATACCTCGAAACAAAACATCGTTCTAAAATTCTATCAGAACTATCTAAGCTGCGAACCTCTATTCCACAATCGACATTAAATCTTCTTGAGGGGAGAGGCAATAGCATAGGTGCTCGCTTCGCAGGAATGCGTCCGGATCTAGCTCCAGGAAACAAGCCGTTGTCAAATCCGGGGCTTAATGCTATTCAAGTGTTTGAGAAAGCGGCTTCGGAAGGGTGGGATTTTCTCCATATCGCCGGCGCCGATGCAGCAGCGAAATTGCCCTCCAAATTGTGGAAGGAAGCGAGAAGTAAGATTGGTTTCTTGGTTGTTCAAGACTTATTTTTGACCGAAACGGCGCAGCAGGCGGATGTTGTCCTTCCAACATTAAGCTTTGTTGAAAAGAGCGGAAGCTTCCTTACCATTGAAGGGCGTATCCAACAACTTCATCCCGGCAAGGCCATTCCCGACACACTGATGAGCGATGGAGACATTTTTGCTAAGATAGGCAAGAAATTGGGACTTAATCTTTCGGTGGATCTCGACTTCACTCACCGATTCGAGAAGGGATGGGTAAAAATCATTCATACGGAAAAAGGGGAAAATACGGATAAAATAGTCGTAGATGATGGAGTTCTTAAAGCAACATTTGCTCCTTCCCTTTTTGATCAGGGTGTTAGGATGCAGCACAATCCTCATCTTCTTGAACTGGCAAAAAAAACTCACATTCGGTTGAATCCATTTGAAGCTATTAAACGAGGGTTAAAAGATGGAGATACCGTTGCATTGAAATGCAATGGGAATGCAATTTCGGTAAAGGTGAAGACAGACGAAAGGGTGGCTTTAAAGACCGTTGTTATCCCTCTTGGCTTTGCTAAAGTTCCTGTGCATGAATTGGGTGCGCAATTGTTCAATGGAATGGCGGTAGAAATATGATCGAAGTATTGATGAAAGGGCTTGTCTTGATATTGGTCTTGTTCGGCGCTGCTGCTTATATGACATTCTGTGAACGGGTGTTGATGGCGCGTATGCAGTTACGGCTCGGCCCTAATAGGGTCGGACCATTGGGGCTTCTTCAACCGATTGCTGACGGAATAAAACTTCTCTGTAAAGAACGCTTTCAACCGGATAACATCGATGTTTTTGTTTACTGGCTTGCGCCCGCAATCTCTCTCTTCACAGCGCTCTTTGCCTTTGTGTTAATCCCCGTTGGAGGCACCGTCCAGATGTTCGGTCATCAAGTGACGTTGCAGATAGCCGATGTAAATGCAGGGATCTTGTTCCTTCTTGCCTTTTCTTCGTTGGCTGTCTACGGAATCGTGTTGGCAGGTTGGGCGTCGGACAACCGCTATTCAATGCTTGGAGGTTTGCGTGGAACAGCGCAGATTATCAGCTATGAAATTCCTATGGGAATTTCTCTGTTGACTGTTGTGATGGCGGCAGGAACTTTAAGTTTGCCAGAGATTGTTGAAGCGCAGACAGATAGATGGTATATTTGGACGAACCCTATTGGATTTATCATCTATTTGATCACGGCTTTTGCTGAAACAAACAGAGCCCCGTTTGACCTTCCCGAAGCAGAGCATGAGCTTGTCGGTGGATATCATACGGAATATGGCGGGATGAAATTTGCCGTTTTCTTTTTAGCTGAGTATGTCAATATTTTGGCTGTATCGGCAATTGCCATCACACTATTTCTTGGAGGGTGGCATGGTCCAGGAGATATTCCTGTGTTCTGGTTTCTATTGAAACTTGCCTGTTTTGTTTTTTTCTTCATGTGGGTGAGGGCTACGTTGCCTCGGCTTCGGTATGATCAACTCATGAGCTTTGGGTGGAAAGTGCTCATTCCGATAGCTACACTGAATTTGATTGTGACTTCATTTTTTACGTTGGTGGGATAATGAAGAAAAAGTTGTATCAAGTCTTAGCAATGTTTAGAGGGCTATTTATCGTATTGAAATATGCGTTCAAGCGCCCTATTACGTTGCGTTATCCCGAAGAAAAACGGAAACTACCGCCTCGCTCGCGAGGACGGCACTATCTCACAAAATGGGATGACGGTAAAGAGCGGTGTGTCGGCTGTGAGTTGTGTGCGATTGTTTGCCCCTCACAGGCTATCTATGTGAAACCTGCTCAAAATTCACCGAAGGATCCTCATTCCCACGGGGAACGGTATGCTTCGGATTTTCAGATTAACATGTTGCGTTGCATCTTTTGCGGCTATTGTGAGGAAGCGTGTCCGACAGGAGCTATTATCCTAGGTAGCGATTTTGAGCTTTCTGGTTATACCAGGGAATCGCTTATCTACACTAAAGACATGCTCACGGAAAAGAATCCTGGCGACTCGGGTCGCGATCCAAAGAGGGAGATCTGATATGGCACCAGTAGAGTGGATTTTGGGGTTGTTATTAGTTCTTTCAGCCTTAGGCGTAATTTTAGCCAAGAAGCCTGTCCATGCAAGCTTGTCGTTTCTTGCTACATTGCTAATCCTTGCCTCTATCTATCTGCAACTATCCGCCCAATTTATAGCTGTCATGCAAATTTTGGTGTATGCAGGAGCAATCCTAGTCCTTTTTATGTTTGTGATTATCTTATTTCAGGATGCCCATCAGCACATTCTTCAGTTTCCTGCAAAAAGTTCTCGCCTGTTGCTAGCTATTGGTGCGATTGCATTTCCTGCTGCCTTACTTTTTGTAGGGGAGAGGTTGATGCCATTCCATCCGGCAAAAACAACTCTTCCAGAGGGTTATGGCACTGTCCAGTCGCTAGGGCATGCGCTCTACGTAGACTTCTTTTTTCCATTTGAAGCCGTCACCTTGTTATTCTTGGTTGCGGGTGTCGGTGCACTATATGTAGGGAGGAAAGTGAGATGAATATCACTTTAATGATCTTTTTAAGTATGGCAATGTTTATTATCGGGCTTGTCGGAGTGTTGATAAAACGGAATGCGCTGATTATCTTTCTATCGATCGAGCTAATGCTGAATGCAGCTAACCTTTTATTTGTTGCTTTTTCTCAACAATGGGCGAATCAGATTGGACTAGTATGGGTCTTTTTTGTCCTTGTCGTCGCTGCAGCAGAGGCCGCTGTTGGACTTGCCATCATTGTGACACTATTTAGAACAAAACAGGTTGTTGATATCGATCAATTCAATGACCTAAGGGACTGTTAAGCATTAATTTGTACATCTGGACCGCGCCAAAGCCCCGGGGTTGATTTATCGGAAACAACCCAATATGATAAATATGGGGCAGTTTCCGATAAATCAACCGCGGGAGCTTTCGCGCGGGCCAGATGTATAAATTAATTCTGAACAGTCCCTAAGAGGATAGCATGGAACTTACAATTATTTATGGCCTTCTCGCTCCGCTTGCTGGATTCATTATTTTAATGATGATAGGGAACAAACTAGGTCGCCGATGGACAGGGATTGTCGCTTGTGCGGCAATATTCATCTCCTTGGGATGCTTCACAAAGTTATTTTTCTCCCTGCCCCATGGAAAAATGATCGATGTTGTTCTATTTCATTGGATCCCGATCAAAGCTATCGCTGCAGATGTGGCCCTTCATTTAGATACTTTATCTTTGCTAATGACATTAGTCATCACAGGTGTAGGTTTCTTGATCCATGTGTATTCTATAGGATACATGGATCACGAAGAAAATTTTGCCCGTTACTTTGCTTGTCTTAATTTCTTCGTTTTCGCGATGCTTCTTCTTGTTCTTGCAAGCAACTTACTTTTGCTTTTTGTTGGTTGGGAAGGGGTTGGGCTGGCTTCTTATTTACTGATCGGTTTCTGGTATCAGCGCCCGGTTGCTGCACAAGCGGCGACGAAGGCATTTGTTGTTAACCGTATCGGCGACTTGGGTCTTCTTTTAGGCCTGCTTTTAACCTTTCACCTGTTTGGCACAACTGATATTGCAACAGTCAACCATCAGGTAGGCCACAACTTTGCTATTGGAGCTCCTATAATCATCGTATTGACATTGCTTTACTTTACCGGCGCTGTGGGTAAATCGGCGCAGCTGCCTTTGCAGGTGTGGTTGCCTGATGCAATGGCGGGTCCTACGCCTGTTTCGGCTTTAATCCATGCTGCGACAATGGTGACAGCGGGCGTGTACTTGGTTGTGCGGATGCATCCGGTATTTCTTTTGGCGCCGGAAACGATGTATGTGATCGGAGCTATCGGCACACTGACAAGTCTTTATGCTGCATTATGTGCTTTGGCACAGACAGATCTGAAGCGGGTGTTGGCCTACTCAACGGTAAGCCAACTTGGTTTCATGTTTCTTGCATGCGGTGTTGGAGCCTTTTTTGCTGCGATGTTCCATCTCATGATGCATGCTTTTATGAAGGGATTGTTGTTTCTGGCTGCTGGAAATGTTGTTCACATGATGCATAACACGACAGATATGAGAAAGATGGGGGGGCTGGCAAAATTATTTCCAAAAACAAATATATGCTTTCTCGTTGGAGTATTAGCCATGTCTGGCGTCCCTCCGCTGGCTGCATTTTTTAGTAAAGACCTAATCCTTGAAGAAAGCTCGATTACCGGATTCCGTGTATTTTATGACATCGCATTGGTCTCTTCATTTTTGACCGCCTTTTATCTCACAAGAGCCTATTGTCTTACATTCACAGGAAAGTCTTTGGATCCTCATTCTCTCGTTGGCGTGAAAGAGGCTCCAAACGTGATGCTTGTTCCTGTGATTGTGCTGACGGTGCTGGCAGCCTTTGGGGGATTCCTCGGTTTTGCGATAGGAACAGAGCCTCCGCTTGAAAAATTCTTGGCAGCTTCTGATGTTACTGATAAGGTCAATCTTCTGATTAATGGATTTCATTTCTCATTCGAGATTTGGGTGTCGCTTGTTGTAGCTCTTTCAGGAATGAGTTTAGGCGCGTTTATCTACACAGGATCTTATAGGCAAGCTTCAAATTCCATGATCCGAATAAAAACATGTTTGAAGGAAGCTTTTTATATCGATCAAGCCTACGATGTTGTATTTGTCAGACCTTTAAGGGGGATAGCCCAACTCATCGGTGGTGTTTTAGAGCCATTATTGTTTGAAGGATCGATCCATGGGGTGTCGCGAGCGGCGCAGTTGTTGGGTGGATCATTGCAGAAAATGCAGAGTGGTCAGATCCGCTCTTACATCGCATGGATGGCGATAGGATCCGTATTTTTAATCTTATTTTTGACCGTTTGAGAGGAGCGTCATGTCAGATTTGTTTACATTGTTTATCACTCCATTAATCATTTCAGCAGCGGCGTTTCTTTTGCCGTTTCTCTTCCGTTCAACTTATGGGAAAATTGTCGCTGTTGCTCTTAGCTTGATTCCTCTGGCGTTACTTATTTATGGACAACCCCATTGGATTGGAACTTCGGTTAGTTACAAATGGTTGCCCCCTTTAGGAATCAATTTTCACCTAGCAGTCGATTCGTTATCTCTCGTTTTTCTTTATTTGACAGCCATTATTATCCCAATCAGCTTTCTAGCACTGCCTAAAGAAGGGATTGTTTCATCGAACACATTTTATGGGATGGTTTTTTTGCTTCAAGGGCTGCTTATCGGATTTTTCACAGCGCGCGACTTGGTTGTTTTCACTATTTTTTGGGAATCGATGCTTCTTCCTTTATTTTTTATCATCTCATATTGGGGTGGAGCGAAGCGGCGAGCAGCTGCGTTGAAATTCCTTGTTTATATGATTGCCGGCTCTACCTTAATGGTTATAGGTGTTTTAGCTTTACACTTTGCCACGTTGCAAGCGACAGGCACGAGTACATTCGGCTTTGATCTTCTTGGGAAGACTGCGGAAACTGCCCCCCATGCAGGATGGTTATTCTTCATTTTTCTGTTGGCTTTTTGCGTTAAAACACCCTTATTTCCATTCCATGGGTGGTTACCTGATGCGTACTGCCAAGCGTCAACATCTGGAACGATTTTGCTGTCGGCTATTTTATCGAAAGCGGGCATTTATGGAATTGTGCGCATAGGATTGGGTTTTTTCCCTACGTTTATGGTCGAATGGGGACATTTGCTTCTCGGCCTTGCAATTGTCGGGGTGTTTTATGGAGGTTTGTCGGCGTGGGTGCAAAACGATTTTAAACGGCTGATTGCTTATTCAAGTTTTTCTCACGTGAACTTTATCCTCGTAGGACTCTTTGTTGCGAATCAAATAGCCCATGAAGGAGCTGTTCTCCAGGCGTTAAATCACGGAGTAACAATCGCTGCATTATTTCTCGTAGCCGGTTGGTTAGAAGAAAGGATTGGTTCGACAGCGATCAGTCGTTTCAGTGGTGCGGCAAAATATTTACCTCATTTGTGTTGGCTTACTCTATTTTTTGTCCTTTCATCGGTGGCCCTTCCGGGAACAAACAACTTTATCGGCGAGTTCATGATTCTTTTTGGCTTGTTTACAACTAATCCTTTGTTAACAGCTGTTTTGGGATTATCAGTAATTTTGTCGGTTATTTATATGCTCCGATGGATGCAAAAGGTTTATTTTGGGACACCCCATCTCGTTGAGGGCATAGGCCGCGATATTGGATGGCGAGAGATCAGCATTGCATTGCCGTTGGTGTTTCTCGTCTTGTGGGTCGGTGTTTATCCGACACCCGTGTTGAATCAAATTTTGAATACTGTTCGAGATACTATAGTGTTGGAGACTCCATGATGAATGTTACTTTAAGCCTTGCTGATTTCAGTGCGATCAGCCCGTTGCTGATAATCCTTAGCGGCGCATTATTGATTCTTCTAATAGAAAGTTTTTTTGAAGTTTTTTCGAAAAAATTCTCATTTTATCTCACCTCTTTGACTATCGTTCTTGCATTTTTAGCGGTTCTATATACTCCTGTAAGTCATAACCCATTGCTTACCCCGTGGCTTCGTTTTGATCCGTTGTCCCGTGTTTTTGCGCTCCTTTTCTTGGGGATTGGATTAGGTTCGACATTTTTAGCACGAGCTTTTTTTCAACAGTTCGATTTGGATGAAAGCATCAAATCTACCAGTCGCGGTGAATATTATTTTCTTCTTTTGTCTTCAGTATTCGGTCTTCTCCTTATAGGAAATGCAAATGATTTTCTAACAATGTTTTTGGGGATAGAAACATTATCGATTGCACTGTATGTTCTGTGCGGTTACATGAAAGAGTGGAAGTTATCGCATGAATCAGCGCTGAAATATGTTTTCATGGGAGCGCTGGCAACGGCATTTTTCCTATATGGGATTGCTTTGGTCTATGGAGCTGTTGGGACAACGACATTTCCTTCGCTCGCGACCCGCTATCATGCCCTAGTAGCTCATTCCGACAAAATTCTCTTTCTTGCTGGCATCGCATTTATCACTGTAGGTTTGGCATTTAAATCGGCAGTCGTTCCTTTTCACGTGTGGGCGCCTGACGTATATGATGGCGCACCAACGCCTGTGACGGCATTTATGGCTGTGGGGACAAAGGCAGGGGCTTTTGCCTCTTTCGCTATTATTTTTTTATTAGTACTTCCGAAATTTGATCTCATGTGGAATGCAGCTGTTTCTCTGCTTATCTGCGTCACGCTGATTTATGCCAATGCTGTGGCATTACGGCAGACACATCTGCGTCGATTTTTTGCTTATTCGGGGATTTCCCATGCAGGATTTCTTTTGATACCTATCGTTTCAGGAACACCAGACTCAATGACGGCGTTGATGTTTTACCTCGTTATTTATTCTTTAGCGACATTAGGAGCCTTTGCGGTAATTGCATTTTTGGATAAGCAAAGCACTGGTGTTGTTTTCCACGATTTGCATGGACTGTTCCGTCGCTCTCCTTGGTTAGCAGCTATTTTATCTCTATGTGTCCTTACCCTTGCCGGCATTCCGCCAACAGCAGGTTTTTTTGCTAAATTTTATGTTTTTAAGGTTGCTTTTGAGTCTGGTCATTATGCTCTCGTTGTGGTTGGACTTTTAACAGCAGTTCTTGCCGCTTACTACTATTTGCGTATCATTGCAATTATGTTCACGGAGGCTCCAGTTGATGCAGAGGCTCCAAAAACGTCATGGACAGCCGCTGCTGTTGGGCTTGTTTCTTTTGCTGCAATTGGAGTATTATCTTTCTATCCAGCACCTCTTTTGATGTTGTTGGGCAGTCTCCGTTAATAAATTTTTTGTAAGTGGAATTAAGATATGACCCGCGTTGCTACAATGCTTTTTACAGCCTGTCCTTTTGTTTGTGGTTTTACAGGAGAAGAGTCCAAATCTGAATTTGTTGTCCGCAGTGAGCAAGCAATGCAACTTGTTGTTTCGGAATGTCCTGTTGCTCCCGGGGCAGTTCAGATTCTCCCCATATCTCATCAAACATCTTTTCTGGAATGGGATGAAATTCATATTGATGAGACACGCCAATTGATTCTTGATGTCGTTCATATTTGGGAGCAGAAAGGAATCAAAGATTATTTGATTTATGGGAAGGCTACGAGTGACTCTGAATTTGGATGGGAAGTCGTTCCTTATCGAAAAGAGGGGGGGCGTCTTTGGAAACAGTTTAAAGTATTATGGAATATTGTTTTTGGCGGTGCATGCGTTTCATCTGATGAAAGAGAAAAAGTTATAGAAGATTTGAAGAAAGATCAGATAGAACGTGCAGAGATGATAAAAAAAGTAACAGTAGGGAACGATCCATTTTGTGATCCAAAAGTTATTCAGAAACAATTGGTTTTTTCCGGTAAGACGATCAATGTTCTATATAATTATGCCCCAATAGCCTTTGGAGAAGAAAAACTACACTTTCTTTTCGTTCCTAAAGAGCATCGTGAGCGGTTTTCCGACTTGACAGCAGAAGAGTATTTGGAGTCAATTCAACTGTCGCAAAAAATCATCAAATTTTATCAAAATAAAGGGTACAGCACAGCTTATTTATTTGATAAGACAGGTGCAGAAGCAGGGCAAACGGTGCCTCATTGGCATGAACACCTTGTTTTTGCAGCGACAAAGACTCAAGATATTTTTTCTAAATTCATGGTTTTGAAAAATATGCTCATCGGTTCTTCACCTCTCTCTCAAGAGGAATTGCAGGGGCGCGTCAAACGGTTGCAAGAGGAGCTTTCTTCTTCTATCGATTCAAAGTGAAGAAGGGGTTTTGCAACCCCTCCTTTGGTTTTTAGTTTTCGAAGAACCGTTTTCCTTCCCTCACGAAAACGATATACGTTCCGACAACAAGAGCTCTAGGGACAATGCCTCCGATTAATGCTTTTGGAACATTTTTTAAAAGAGGCAACCCTTTTTTTGTCGTATCGGTTATCGAGGAAGACTTTTCTTTTTCAGCAAAGATCATATTCCGGTAGATCTGAGTGTAAGAAGGGACTTTATCACCCCATTAATAGTTTCAGTGTGTTTCAGTTTTACAATCTTCCAGTAGATTTCGAATTGACTGTTTTTCTAAAAAGTCTTGATTTATCCATATGTTTTTTCTAAAAAGTCTTGATTTATCCCCATGTTTTCTCTAAAATGAGATTAAAAGAAGGTAGGCTATGCGAAGAGATCACCTAGAGTTTTTGAAAAATTGGCGTAAGGACCCCATTCGGGTTCCTTTATTGATTAGAGGAGCTCGTCAAGTAGGGAAATCATGGCTAGTGAACATATTTGGAAAGGAATTTTCCTCCTATATCGAGATAAATTTTGAAAAAGACAAGAGGGTGCACGCTCTTTTCCCCTCTCATATTTCACTTGAAAAAACGCTGGAACAATTGCAGGTATATAC
>JBAWZJ010000049.1:0-10412 GCA_037143085.1 Parachlamydiaceae bacterium
AGTTGATGGATCCATACTAAAAACCTCAAAAAAAATAAACCTTCACAAAACAACAAATAAAAAACAACAGACCACAATAATAGTATTATATGTAAAACAAACAAATAAAAGCAAAACACAACCAAAAATAACCAGCAATTAGGAGCTTTTGATAGTTTTTAAATAATTTGACACTCAAAAGAGAGAAATGATGGAAAGCAGCTGAAAATGCTCGAAAGCACTGGTCTTTTCAGATAAAACAGTGGGTTTTCTTCGATGAAAAAGATGCTTTTTGGATCTCCGGTCGCTTTTTGTCGAATAAGCCATTTTTTCGAACTTGCTGAATTTCAATCAATTCAGGCGTTCTCCAAAAAGGCTTCACGGCAAAAATCGCTCCGAACCTCCAAAAAAGCACCTTTTTCAAGGGAGACTATGTAACGCAAGTTTTTCGAGCAGCAAGAGAAAAAGTAAGCCAACTATCCGGTGACAGTTCTTTACCAGTTGCTTCTTCAACAAGTGTTTTCCAATCCAATGAATTTCCAGGACGAAATAGTCGTTCATTGAAAAATGTGCTAAGCTTATTTTGCGGTAACATCGACATTTCTTCTTCAAAAACTGAAGCTAGAAGCTCCCCTAAAAGATAGCTGAAGTAATATATAGGAGCTAAGCCGATATGATATTTTGCAGCCCAATCGCACTGATATGAAGAACCCGATGACTTTATTTTCTGAAATTTTTCAACAAGTTTCCACCACAATTCATTCAGGTTTTGATCGGGATTACCATAAAGTTCTCGTTCAAAATGGGTAATTACAAGAACCCAGCGACTAAAAATCAACTGTCGTCTCCTTAGACTTATTTCAGCTTTTTCCTTCAGAAGCTCACTTGAATCGGGCGCTAGGATTGACAGTGATTTAGCTCGATAGGCCTGTCGTCCCATAAGAAGAGCCATAGCCTCAGTAGTGATCATATGAGGAGGCTCCTTCAACAACCAAGGTAGTTTTTGATCAAACCCGAGCTCATACACAGCATGACCAAGCTCGTGAAGTACAACTTCAAGCCACTTTATTGTTGGCTTCACATTATTCAATGTACGAATATCCCCTTCTCTATCGATATGCAAACAAAAAGCATGTTGGCTTTTTCCAGGTCGTTCAAAATTATCACTCCGTTTTAAAACCTCATTAACATCGAATTCCATCGTTGCATAAAATTTTTTAGCAGCCTCGATGATATCTATCCCATTGACCAGCTCATCTAGAGCTTGTGCATCCATAGGATCTTCCTGACAAAAAGGTTCGGACCATGCCCATGGACCGATAGTATCTTTAGGAACATTAAACCGACAGGCGGCATCTTCATTGATTTCGTTTATCAGTTGCGCATAAGCCGATTCCGATTCGTTGCTGACGCGATTTAAAATACTAAAGAGCCACTCTTCATCGACCTCTTGCAAATCTAGCTGCATTGCAAAATAATTTTTATACCCAAGAGACTTTGCTGCATCGTTCCTTAAGTGAACAAGCTCGATAATATGTGGAGCTAGAAGTTTCCCTGTTTGCTTAGAAGCATCCCATATTTTTTTTCTAACATCCGGATCACTCTCATTTTTTAAAATTTCCTTAACATCGTTTTCTGAAAGAGACACACCATCTAATGAAACTCTAAAATTAGAATAAAGGAGAGACAAACAAGCTTCTTTTTGAGCAATTTTCTCAATCAGTATTTTTGGGATTAGGTTCGGTTTAAACATCCTAACAAGAACATTTAGCTGCCTTTTGATCAGATTATCGGTCAATGAAGCATCTTGACTCCATGCAACCAACTGTTTAAAGATTTTTTCATCGTTAAAAAGCAAGCGAAGCTCTATTTCTAAAGAAGCTTTCAACGCTGCAGCATCATTGCTCCCTATCGTTTCAAGAATCCATGTTGCCTGATTCACTTGCAGGCTTTTTTGTTGCACTTTCGAAACGAAAGCATCTAAAAATTTTTTATCCATTACACCTCTTGGGAACTGCCGTTTTTAGGATGATAACAAGATTGCCTTTTTTTTTCATCCTGTCGCCGCAGGCGATCTTGCCTATTCTGTTATAATACCTATTAAATTGTCTGATTTGGCTAGCGTGAAAGCTCCCGCGGTTAAACGATCAAAAAAGGGGTTGTATTGACTAATACAACCCCTTTTTTGATCGTTTAACCACGAGGCTTTGGCGCAGCCATACTATCGCTAATGTATTGAATTAGACACTAGCTTGTTTTTTTTGAGACAATCATGTAAAATTCTGACATCTTAAACATTTTAAGGATTGTGTTATCATGACTGTTCGCGTACGTATTGCCCCATCTCCAACCGGTGACCCACACGTCGGCACTGCCTATATGGCCCTTTTCAACCTAATTTTTGCTCGTCATTTCAACGGTAAATTCATCTTGCGCATCGAAGATACCGACCAATCGAGAAGTCGTCCGGAATATGAACAAAACATTTACAAAGCGTTGTCTTGGTGTGGCATTCAGTGGGATGAAGGTCCTGATGTTGGTGGACCGTATGGCCCTTACAGACAGTCTGAAAGATTTGATCTTTACAAAAAGCATTGCTATGACTTATTGGCAAAAGGCAAAGCATACAAGTGCTTCTGCACTGCATGTGAACTCGAAGAAATGCGCCAAGTAATGGCAAAGCAGGGAGGCCGTCAAGGGTATGACAGACGTTGCCGCAACTTAAGCCCTCAGGAAATTGAGCAAAAAGAAGCTGCCGGCATGTCATTTGTTGTCCGTCTTAAAATGCCGCTTACAGGCGAATGTGTTTACGAAGACGCAATTAAAGGACGTATCACATACCCATGGGCTGATGTTGACGACCAAGTATTACTAAAGTCTGACGGGTTTCCTACATACCACCTCGCAAACGTTGTCGATGATCACTTAATGGAAATATCCCACGTGATCCGTGGAGATGAGTGGATGAGTTCCACGCCAAAGCATGTTTACCTTTACGAAGCCTTTGGATGGCAACCTCCTGTTTTCATGCATATGCCTCTGCTTTTAGGAAAAGATGGCAAGAAACTCTCAAAACGAAAAAATCCGACATCTATTTTCTTCTATAGAGACAGTGGATTTCTTCCTGAAGCGTTCCTCAACTTTTTGACGTTGATGGGATACAGTATGACCGGAGATAGAGAAGTTTATGGTCTAGAAGAGATCATCCAAGAGTTTGACCACAAACGTATCGGCGTTTCTGGCGCTGTATTTGACGTTCAAAAACTTGAATGGATCAACCAACAATACTTAATCAAAAATATTCCAGAGGACAAGTTGTGGGATCGGATTAAGGAGTGGAGTTTTAACGATGAATTCATGCAAAAGTTGATGCCTTTGTGCCATGCTCGAATTAAAACATTTGGGGATTTCATCGATTTATTTGATTTTCTATTTATCAACAACCTCCGCTATACAAACGAGTTGTTTGCTATTAAGGGGACAACTCCAGAAACTCTTTGCATGTTATTACAAGGGATTATTTGGCACCTAGATGCACAAGAAAACTGGGGAAGCGCCGCTCTTAATCAAGCTTCTCGTGACGTCGCTGAGATTTTCGGAATCAATCACAAAAAAGTGATGATGCCTCTCCTCTTTGCAACATGCATGGGTAAATTGCAAGGACCTCCAATGTTTGATTCCTTTGCTATCTTAGGAAAAGACAGAGCGCGTGCGCGGATGTTAAAAACAATGGAGTTTTTAGGTGGCATCTCGAATAAAAAAATGGATATACTAAAAAAAGGGTGGGAAAAGCAAGACTGTAAAGAACTTGTAGAAACTGCTTCATAAGGAGAGGATAATGACAATCAGCTGTGAGCATCTAGGAACTATCTGTATCGATTGGTCGTATGAATGGGCTCCTGCAGCGATTTCGGTCCTTCTTCTAGCCTTTCTTTTTAATTTTATTGCCAAGCGACTTCTAGACCGTCTGCACCTTTATTTTGTAAAACAAAACAAAATATGGACAGACGGTTTTGTCCAATCACTGCGTGCTCCCCTACGTTATTATATCTGGCTTTTAGCCATCATTCAATCGTTCGATTTTCTTGCTACTCACGTTATCGCTCCGATTCCTGCAAACTATCATCATATGATTATTGTTGTTGGAGGCGTTGCGGCATTAACATGGTTCCTTATTCGTTGGAAGCAACATATCATCTTCAGTATTACGGAAAAAAGCAAAAGAAGAGAAGTTACAGTTGATGAAGGGACAATCAGCGCAGTAGATAAAATCGTCACTATTGGAATCATCTTCTTTTCCTTTCTATTTTTACTTGAAGCAACGAACCAGAACGTTCAAGCATTAATAGCTTTTGGAGGTGTTGGCGGTTTAGCCTTAGCTTTTGCCTCTCAAGAAATTATTGCAAATTTTTTTGGTGGATTCATGCTTTATTTAACAAAGCCATTCACTGTAGGAGATCGAGTTCAGCTACCTGACCATAAAATCGAAGGGATTGTCGAGGAAATTGGCTGGTACATGACACGCTTACGAGCTTTAGATAAACAACCGATCTATGTACCAAATTCCTTATTTTCGAAACTTATCATGATCACTCCTTCGCGGATGACACATCGTCAGATTAAGGAAACTCTTGGAGTTCGTTATGATGACATGGGAAAAGTTAAAACAGTAACGATAGCAGTCAAAGAGATGTTAGAACATCATGCTGAAATTGATAAAGGGCAACCTATCATAGTCAGGCTTGCATCATTCGGGGAATATTCATTGAATATTTATGTCAGTGCATATACAAAGACCACCGATTTTGAAGGTTTCATGAGAGTGAAGGAAGATGTCCTTTTACAAATGGCCAATATTTTATCGAATCACGAGGTTGAGTTAGCGTTTCCAACGCAACATTTGACATTTTTGTCTCCCCCTCCAAAGACAGAGCTTTAAATGGAATCTTTCGTCTCCTTTGCTTGTGAAAATGCCCATTCAGCCCACTGGATTTTCTTTTTACTCCTTATGTTAGCTGGGTTAAGCCTTCCTATTAGTGAAGATATCATTCTATTGACGGGCGGGGCTATTGCCAGTACTTGCATTCCTGATGAAACATTACACCTTTTTTTATGGATCTATGCAGGATGCTGGATTTCCGCATGGGAAACTTATTGGATAGGACGTTATTTCGGTCCAAAATTGTATGATATTCGCTGGTTTCGCCATATCATCACACCTGAGAGGATACATCGCTTACATCACTACTACGAGAAGTTTGGGGTATTTACATTCATCATTGGACGCTTCATTCCTGGAGGAGTGAGAAACGCCCTTTTTATGACAGCCGGATTGGGGAAAATGCCGTTTTTAAAGTTCATCTTACGGGATGGTTTTGCATGTTGCATTTCAGCGTCAACAATTTTTTCTATTGGTTACACCTTTGGCGCAAATTATAAAACAATTGTCCATTATGTGGCGAAATACAACGAAATAGCAGCTATTCTTGTCGTCTCGATAGCAGTCTTAGCAATCGCTTTTATTTATTGGCGCTCGTCTCGCAAAAAAAAGTCATCCTTATCTTGACCGTTTCTAACTTACCTTGCGCAAAGAGAGCTATATTTCGGCTGAGCTAAAGCCCCAAGGTCGATCTCTTTGTGTAAGGTGAGTTTCTAAGTTGAATAAAAACAGAGAACGCTCTAGAATGAATCATACCGAACGTAATTCAAAAGTTGGCATTTCTAGCGCGCCAAAGCCCCGGGGATCGAAGATCTCAAACTGATTAATACTGAACAACTTGCGATCTTCGATCCTTGGAGATTTTCGCGCAGCAAGAAATGTCAAATTTTGAATTACGTTCGGTATAACTTTATAAAGTAAATACTCCCATGTTTTCATTACCAAACTTTATTTCTATCCTTCGACTGCCATTAGCTTTAGGTTTTTTAGACCAAAGCATTGCTGTTCGAGCAACAGTATTGATTTTAGCGATGCTAAGTGATGGTCTTGATGGTTACCTCGCCCGTCGCTACAAAAGCACCAGTAGACTAGGAACATTTCTCGACCCTTTTGCAGACAAATTTTTCGTCTTTTTTGTTCTTGGCGTTCTTCTTCATGAGGGAAGATTACTCCCCTGGGAAGCATTGACTATGCTTTGCCGTGATTTTTCTGTAATGATTTTCGCTGTTTATCTCCTTTGGAAAGGAACTTTTGGCCAATACCAATACAGAGCCATTTGGTGCGGTAAATTGATGACGACTCTACAATTTGCCGTCCTCCTTTGTCTTACATGCAATATTACCATACCTCCATTAACCTATTTTTTGTTCATTGCTGTGGGATTAATGGCCTTGGTTGAACTTTACTTACAACGAACCAAATTAAAAATGGAAAACTAACCTATGACAATACCTGCACAAAAATTTAGAGAAATTGTTTTCCAGTTACTCTACAGCCGCGACATAGCGCAAACCTCGGATGAAGCGATGATTGAATTACTAACCAAGGAATTGGCTGTAACAAAAAAAGCTGTCTGTGAAGCGCAAGAGCGTGTACAACAGATCCTCGACAACAAAGAAAAAATTGATTCTATGATAGCCAAAACATCCTTAGCATATACGTTTGAAAGGATCCAAAGCGTCGAACGCAATGTTCTGAGAATAGGCGTATTTGAACTACTCTTTGATGACACCATCCCCCCAAAAGTTGCTATCTCTGAAGCATTGCGTCTGGCAAAAAAATTCAGCACAAAGGAAGCTGCTCTTTTCGTCAACGCCATCCTCGATGCGATCTATCAATCGTCTCTAGGGAAAGCTGTAGATAAGACTGAACTAAACGAATCTTCAGAAAAACTAGATGAATTAGAAAAATTTATTAAGGAAGTCCCTCTTAACACAGAAGAGAAAAGTGATACAGGATTTTCAGACTAAATTTCTACAAACTGTTCTATTAAAAGACTACTGCACATTCGGCATTGGCGGTCCTGCTCGCTATTTCCTCGAAGTTTACACGATAGAAGAAATGCAGCAAGCAATTGCCTTTTGTAGCAGTAAAGGAATCCGCTATATTGCCTTAGGAAAAGGATCCAACTGCTTATTTGACGACAAAGGTTTCAATGGGGCCGTTTTAGTTAATAAAATTGACTTTTGCGAAGAAATTACACCTGGGATATACCACGTTGGGGCAGGATATAGTTTTGCATTACTTGGTGTACAGACAGCGCGTAAAGGGTGGGCAGGACTTGAATTTGCATCAGGCATTCCCGCTTCAGTTGGTGGGGCTGTTTACATGAATGCTGGAGCGAATGGACAGGAAACATGCCAGCATTTGAAATCTGTCGACTTTGTCGATAATGACGGTGTTATCAAAACAATGGATAAAGAAGAACTTTCGTTTTCCTATCGCTCTTCCCCTTTTCAAAAAATGAAAGGCGCTATCGTCGCTGCCACATTTGAATTGAGCCCTAATCAAGAAGCGCGTAAAAAACAGATCGAAATCGTTACCTATCGAAAAAACACACAGCCATACGGAGACCGATCTGCTGGATGCATTTTCTTAAACCCTCCTTGCGAGCATGCTGGGGCCTTAATTGAAAAGTGTGGGCTCAAAGGTTTTTCTGTAGGAGACGCTCAAGTATCACAAATGCACGCCAATTTTCTCATCAATGCTGATAGAGCGAGTTGCAGCGACATGAAAGAACTGATAGCCCTAGTGACAAAAAAAGTAAAAGAACAGACAAATATCGAACTGCACAGCGAGGTACGTTACATCCCTTATGACGAATGATTTTCGAGCAGATTTACACTGTCACACAACATGCTCTGACGGATCATGTACCGTAGAGCAAATCGTCAAACTGGCCAAAGAGTCTGGATTATCGGGATTATCGATTACAGACCACGATTCAGTTGAAGCCTATACGACAGCTATTCCTCTATGCGAGCGAGAAGGGATTATCCTCATTCCTGGAGTCGAATTTTCAGCAACCTTCGAAAAACATAGCGTGCATACTCTTGGGTATGGCTTCGACTTAAACCACTCGGCAATCACAACGTTATGTGCCAGGCATCAAACAAGACGGGAAACGCGCAATGCTGCGATGCTCAAAAAGTTAACAGAACATAAAAAACCCTTAACGATTGAAGAACTCCTCGCTGCCGTTCCTGATGATATATCGACCACACGACACACTGTGGGACGACCTCATATAGCACTGGCAATGATAAGAAAAGGATATGTAAGTTCCATTCCCGAAGCGTTTAATAAGTATTTAGGTGAAGGGAAATGCTGCTATGTTCAAGGAACGGAAATCAGCGTTGCGGAAACAATCGCAGCAATCCATGAAGCTAAAGGAATTGCTTGTTTGGCTCACCCCCACCTAATAAAAAACGATAACCTCGTTAAAAAGCTGCTTAAAGAGAAATTCGATGCCATCGAGTGTTTCTATGGTAAATTTCACTCAAACGTTCATCATCAGTGGTTAAAAATTGCGCAGAAGCACAATCTGCTCGTTACCGGAGGCTCTGATTTCCATGGAGATCCAAAACCAATGTTATCGCTTGGATGTTCGTGGATTAGCAAAGAGCCTTTTCAAGCCCTTGTTGATCGTATAGCAGAATTACATCATGGTTAATCATTACCAGCAACTTCTCGATAAGCTCCTTTCCGTAAATATTAATGGAGGGATTAAACTCGGACTTGAGAATTCCCTTCTCCTAAGCAACGCTTTGGATAACCCCCATAAAAAATTTCCAACTGTCCATATTGCCGGAACGAATGGCAAAGGATCGGTCACAACAAAGATTGCTGCTGCATTGCAAGCGACAGGAAAGAAGGTCGGTCTTTACACATCACCTCATATTTCAACTTTCCGAGAACGCATCAGGATCAATGGAAACATGATTTCAGAAGAACAGGTCGTAGAACACCTAGATACGATTTTTTCCATTATCGAAAAACAACAAATCCCCGCCACTTTTTTTGAGTTAACGACCCTCCTTTGCTTCTCCCACTTTGCCCACGAGAACGTTGATATTGCAGTAATCGAAACAGGTCTCGGAGGACGTTTCGACGCAACAAATATTATCACGCCGAAACTCTCTGTAATCACCTCGATCAGCCTGGAACATACAGAATTCCTAGGTAATACTATCGAAGCGATTGCCAAAGAAAAAGCAGGCATCATCAAACCAACTGTTCCCGTCGTTATCGGCCCACATGTTCCATATTCAATAGTCAATGGAGTCGCCGCTGCTCAAGGGAGCCCTTGTATCCAAGTCTTAGGTGATTTTCCGGATTACCATGCAGAAAATAATGCAGTTGCGGGCAAGGCATTAGAAATACTCAACGTTGATAAGGAAGCTATTACCGAAGGACTCCAAGCCACTCCCCCCTGTCGTCTCGAAGTCATCGACAAAGTTATCCTCGATGCTGCGCACAACCCCGACGGTTTTTACCATATGCTTCAAGCAACTAAACTTCGATTTCCTCATCAAAAACTACGACTGGTCGTTGGATTATCAAGCAATAAAGATATCGAAGGGTGTTTTAATATAGTAAAAGGTGAAGCCATCCATTTTTATTTAGTGGAAGCAAACTCAAGCCGTGCTGTGCCAACAGAAACGATGAAAGAAATATTAATCAAACTCGAAGTAGAACCAGCCCTTATTACATCAGGGAAAAGTATAGCTGAAACAATGAATCTAGCCATCGATGAAGCTAACAAAGCAGGCGATATTGTCGTGGTTTGCGGAACATTTTTCATCCTACACGAAGTGCGTCAAGCTTTAGGATTTAACCCCCCAGAAGATTGCCATAATCTTAATGAACAGCATAAACCGAACGCAATTAAAAATTTTAATTGATCGTTATGAAATGTAAATCTGATATTTTGGCAACCTCCTCTCCGTCGTTAAACATACCCGCATTAGCATCATTTTACGGAACCTCTAAGCAAACAGAATATAGCAACTTAATGTCCACTTTCATTTCGGCAGGAGCCTTATATCAAAAAAAATTCTCATTAGATTTTCACTCAATGTTAGCTTTTTTTTCTGCTGCCAGATGTATTATGAACTTATCTTCTAGTTCTAATTGTCTCCTCAGGACAAGCGATCTAGAAGAATTGGAAAAGAGAAAAGACTCTACTGCCACTCTTTTTGGGAGAATTCGCTGTACCGGAGCCGATACCCCTTGCCCATTTACTCAAGAAGAGGGACAAGATCCGTCCCCTTATGAAAGCATCGCGTTTATAGTTCACGCCAACAGCTTCTTAAGTACGGAGGTTAAATTATCCTGTGAATTGGATGGCAAGACTGCGCCTCTTTCTTCATTTTATCCAGACTCTCTAAATGCTGCCGGAGCAAGGGTAAAACACACTCCTTCTGACTCTATATTACCTACTCACCTTACGCACTAGCTATTTTTTCAAATAATTTCTGTAGCTCTTGAAACG
>JBAWZJ010000050.1:0-10235 GCA_037143085.1 Parachlamydiaceae bacterium
CTTTTTTACTTTTTTTCTCACCCACCTCTTCAAAAAAAAAAATATAAGTTGCAATTCTCTGCCCTTTTTTTGTATTGTGAAAACCTACTCACCTGAAAGAAACTCTTTACAAGGAGGAATACATGGCAAACACTCTCGATTTTCAAGATATTCGTGACGATGTAGATCTAGGGGTGAGACTTCTTTCTTCGGAAGAAGGATCATCGTTTTTTGATCCTTTAGTCGGAGCCAAAACGTGCGGTCTTTTTCTTTTCATGGACAAGTTAATTCAAAAAGATATTCAGGGAATAGCTACGATCTACAATCTATTGGATATTCTACGCAACGTCAGCTTGTATGCTGTATTAGCGCCTTTGCCAAAAGGAGAAAACGTGGGGTTATTCGTTAATCGCTTGCTCGATGCTGCTGAAAATATTGCTTTGACAGCAAACAACAAGTTCTCCCCTCTTTATGATGCTGCAACAAAACTGACTGAAAGCTTAAATATCTACAAACAAAGAAAACAGTCGGCAAAAGATCTCGTCGACCTTTGGGAAGATTTTTTGGTTCATTTTTATCGCGAAAATCTCTACAAGTTGATCGCCTGAATAAGGGCTCGTTATTTAATAGCTCTAAGAGCTTTTTGAAAAGTTTCTTTGCTGTTTGAATATGTTAGTTTATCACAAACTTTAGAAGCCGGAATCCACTCAGCACCACTAACTTCTTCCTCTTGATGAATAAGATTCCCCTCAACCTCTGCAACAAATAAAACAACCTTCTTTTTGATCTTCACACTTTTGTGAAAGAATTCGTACCGCTCCTCTAATGGAGGGGTGGAAAAAAAACGGATGACATCAAGATTAGTTTCTTCTTTTAGCTCTCTAATAGCTGCTGTTCGTGGATCTTCATCGGTTTCTGGATGCCCCTTTGGAAATCCCCAATATTTTGAGGAAGCGTGTTGGACGAGGAGGGCATGCCACTCCCCTTCCATTAAGCATAAAGGAATGATTCCGTAAGAAATCTCGTGCTTATCCAGCATAAGGAGCCAATACTACTGTCGCGTTATGTCCCCCAAATCCAAATGAGTTGGAAATGGCGGCAGAGACCTGATGAGAGGTAGCCTTTGTAGGCACATTAAAATTCAATTCTGGTTCGCGGTTTTCTAAGTTGATCGTTGGATGAACGACACCATCTGTAATAGCTTTTACTGTAACGATAGCTTCCATTCCCCCAGCAGCGCCAAGACTGTGTCCTATCATTGATTTTGTTGCATTCATCACGATAGATTCTGGTCGATGAAACACTTTTTTTAATGCATTCACTTCGGCCATATCGCCAGCAGGGGTCGATGTTGCATGTGCATTGATATAATTAACCTGTTCAGGAGTGATGCCAGCGTCATTTAGTGCATTATTAATGCAAAAAGCTACCCCTTCTCCGTCCGATCTTGGTTCTGTAATGTGGTGTGCATCACATGAGACTCCCCCACCCAAATATTCAGCAAGAATTGGGGCGCCTCGAGCGAGGGCATGCTCTAATGATTCTAACACAAGAACTCCAGCACCTTCTCCCATAAGGAATCCGTCACGGCCGGTGTCCCAAGGGCGCGAAGCGCGTTGAGGTTCGTCGTTTCTTTGAGAAAGGGCTTTACATGCGCAGAAGCCTGCTAATCCCATTTGGATGACTGCAGCTTCGCTTCCGCCACATACCATAAGATCTGCTTGTCCGTTTCGAATATGTTGAGCAGCGGCAATGATTGAATTATTTGCTGTGGCACATGCTGTCGAAATAGAGTAGTTTGGCCCCATGAAACCGAGGTCCATAGCCAATAGGCCGCCTGCCATATTTGTGAGGATATAAGGGACGAAAAACGGCGTAACTTTTCGCCATCCCTTTTCACTTAGATTTTGAACACCTTCGACGAAGACATTCATCCCTCCCATTCCGGATCCGATAATGATTCCACAGCGATCTTTTTTTAAAGAATCTCGTGCTTCAGCGCCTAATTGTGCATGTTCCAGAGCTTTTTTCCCTGCAACGATCGCGAAGGAGATGAATCTATCAACACGACGAGCTTGTTTTTTATCTAAGTACTCTCCAGGGTCGAATTCTCCGATATTTGCGGCAATTCGTGTGGGAAAATCTTCACAGGGAAATTCGGTGATTGTTTTGGCGCCGCTTGTTCCTTCGAGCAATTTTTTATAAAACAAATCGACATCAGAGCCGAAGCATGAGACAACACCCATTCCAGTGACAACAATTCTTTTCTTTTTCATTAAAAACCTATAATAATATCTACATCAACAATTTTAGATTTATTCCATAATTCTTCTAACGCATACTTTTCCCGCATATCAGGGGTCAATAAATGAATGACAATATCTCCATAATCGAGGACGACCCACTCTCCATCTTTTTCTCCGTCTCCGCGCAGAAGGGAGACCCCGTCTTCATTCATTTTTTGTTTTATAGCTTGAGCTATAGCTTTTACATGGCGACCGACAGAGCCTTCAGCGATCAAAAAATAGTCTGCCATGGTAGAAATATTTCGCACATCAAGAGCTAAAATATTCACTCCTTTTTTGTCGAAAATTGTCTGTGACAGTAAATTTAGCTTGTATTGGTCTTCTTTTGTCATATTTCTACAGAGAGTATAGCTGATGTTTTGTTATGTAGTCCAACACTTTTGTTGGGACAAGGTGTCCACAATATTTCCCATTTCGAAGACGCTCCCTCACTTCTGTGCTGCTTATCTCCATTAAACGGATCTCTGTAAGCCCTTTGTTGAGAGCTGTAACAATTTCGGGTGATCCTGTAAATGGAGCTCTTTTTCCACGGCTTGCTACAAGAATCTCCGATCGAGCAAGGATTTTCTCCGGCGATCGCCAAAGATGAAAATCTTTAGCGGAATCTTCCCCTATAATTAAGGCTAATTTTCCTTTTAAAGAGTCAAGAGTGTCTATCGTATAAGAGGGTCCTGGGCGTTTGAGTTCGATATCAATGGCTTGAAAACCTGGGAATCCCTCGATCGCCAGTTTCAACATCTCAAGTCGATTTTCCGGAGTAGTTGACAGCTTTTGTTGTTTTAGAGGGTTAAGCATTGCTGGGCAAAACCAGATTTCATCAAGGTTGTGCGCTTCCATCATTCCGATGGCCACATTAAGATGTCCGTTGTGGATGGGATCAAAAGATCCGCCGTATAAACCTATCATCCTAAAAACAACATTTCACGGTATTTGGGGAGGGGCCAGAGGGTGTCGTCAACTTCTGTTTCGAGAAGATCTACGATAGAACGCAATGCTTCTCCTTTGGGGAGTACTTTATCGCAAAAAGCTTTGCCTCTTTTTTCCTGATTGGAGATTGCCTGGGCTGCTAGCAACTCTTTTTCTAAAGCTTTTGCAGCATCTATTGCCATGTCAATCTGACGAGATAAGGCATCAACAAGCTTTTTCTGAGTAGATGATTTCTTCCCTGTAGCCGCTTGGAGAGAAACGATACTTTTAGCCGAGGCGTGTTGATGCTTTAGTGTAGCGGGGAGAATTTGTGTATGGAACATATCGAGCATAAGTTTAGCTTCAATAGCAGCATGGTTTGAGTAGATATCGGCCAAAATTTCGTAGCGGCTGTTAAGCTCGTTTTTTGTTAAAATTCCTTCAAAAGCGGATATTGTTGAGGCTGACTTCAAAGCTTCAAAAGCGATGATCGATTTTTTGATATTTGGCAGTTTTCTCTTTTTTGCTGTATCGACCCATTCTTCGCTGTAATTATCTCCACTGAAACGAATATCTTTAGAGGCTTGTAAATATTTTTTTAAGACAGAGGTTACCGCTTCAATCAGAGTCTTTTTATGTGAAAGTTGCTGTTCAACTTCATCTAAAATGAGGTTCAAGCTTTCCGCTACAATCACATTCAATACCGTCACAGGAAACGCTGGGCTTGCTGAGGATCCGACGGCACGGAATTCAAATTTATTTCCTGTGAAAGCGAAAGGCGATGTTCGATTTCGGTCTGTATTCTCTCTCATTAAATCGGGAAGGGCCATAATTCATAGTTCATACGATTTTGTTGTGGGGTGTTGGCGAACTTCCCCTTTTTCGATATTTTCTAAGATATGCTCAATACCCTTACCTAGATATGCAGAAATGATTGCAGGAGGCGCTTCGTGTCCGCCAAGCCGAAAATCATTAGCTGCAGAGCCTATGGAAGCTCGAAGTAATGCTGAGTGTTTGTAAACAGCATGTAATATTGCTGTAAGCAGCACGAGAAAATGGATATTATTTTCGGGAGTATCTGTAGGGTCCAGCAGGTTTATTCCCGTATCTGTGGATAACGACCAGTTACAATGCTTGCCCGATCCGTTGATTTCTTGAAAAGGTTTTTCATGAAGTAAGCATGCAAGGTTATGTTTCACGGCGATTTGCTGCATCAATTCCATCAGCAAGATATTGTGGTCTACGGCGATAGAAGATCGCTCGAAGATAGGTGCCACCTCATGCTGTGCTGGAGCAACCTCATTGTGGCGTGTTTTAACGGGAATTCCTAGCTTGACTGCCGCTATCTCAAAGTCGCGCATGTAGCATAATACGCGATCTTTCACTGATCGAAAATAATGATCTTGCAGCTCTTGTCCTTTCGGCGAAGAGGCTCCGAATACGGTGCGTCCTCCCAATACTAAATCAGACCTCAAGCGGTACCATGAGCGGTCGATAATAAAATATTCTTGCTCGCAACCAAGAGTTGAATGAACAGAGCTAGCTTTGATACCGGTCAATTTTAAAAGGCGCATCGCAGCTTGATTGATTGTTTGGTCTGATCGTAAAAGAGGGATCTTTGTGTCTAGGACATCGCCTGTCCACGAGAAGAAAACGGACGGGATGCACATAGTCATTTCATCGCCTCCGCTCCAGATAAACACTGAGGATGAAGGATCCCATCCGGTATATCCTCTTGCCTCAAACGTGTTTCTCAGGCCTCCGGAAGGAAATGAGGAAGCGTCAGGTTCCCCTTGAATTAACTGTTTGCCGCTGAATTTTTCAATCACTTGGTCGGGATTTTTCCATTCGATGAATGAGTCGTGCTTTTCTGCTGATCCGCCTGTTAGAGGTTGAAACCAGTGGGTATAATGTGTTGCACCGAGGGACATGGCCCACTCTTTCATCGCAGAGGCAATCGCATCTGCATTTTCCCTTTTAATTTTCTCTTTGCCGTCCATGAAGTTTATAATATTTGCATAAACATCGCGTGAAAGCATTTTTTGCATGACAGCGCGGTTGAAAACTTGGAGCCCAAAAATGCCGGCTAGGCCTTTTCCGTCATCCTTAACGCTGGGGTATATTCGTGTTGATATAGATTCTAAAGCGGTATAGCGAGGATTCATTTGTCACCTTTTATATAATAAGCCACCGATGATGCTTGCATATTTTTCGTAGACGGCGGTCCGGATGAACTCCCACAGGATGTCCTGAAGCCTGTAGAAAAGGTAGATCAAGATAACTGTCAGAATATGCATAAATACGTTCAACCGGCACTCCGAGCCGTTTTCCCATAGATTGTAAAAGGAGCTTCTTTTGCTCCCCTAACATCAGACATGCAATGTGACAAAAATTTCCATACTTGTCAACGGCGTATGTTGTGGCATGCCAAATGGGAATTTCTAGATATGCTGCAATGGGCTCTACGAGAAAATCAGGAGAACTTGAAAGAAGCGCTGCCAGATGCCCTTCTTTCTGACCTTTGCGAAGAGCTGCTATTGCGGGTAAATAAAGGATATTTTCTAAATTTTCTTGAACGAAGAGGATAGCCCAAGCGCGAATTTCAGCGGCAGACCGCCCCAAGAAGAGACGGTTGAACGCCTTCTTATGCAATGTTTCGATTGAGAGAAGACCGGTTCTGTACAAAAGAGAAATCGAGATAATAAAAAGGAGGGAGCGAAAAGAAAGACATTTTTTACGGCAAAGAAAACGCCCAAAACGATAACTAGCGTTATCATTAATGAGCGTATGATCTAAATCGAAAGCGCTGATCCGTAAATTTCGGTCAGAATTATCTTTTTGCGAGTTTGGCAATCTTTTGTTCGACCTCTTCCACCCCTTGATTGATCTTTTCTAACCGTTCTTTCTCCACGGCTATCTGATTGTTTGCGTTGATCGCTTGTTCGAAGTCCAAGCCTGAAGATCCGGCTGCTTTACGGAGGACATCTATTTGAGCTTTAATTTCTTGTCGACGCTCTTTTCTTTGTTTAAGAACTTCTCTGAGTTGTTGTAAAGATTGACGGTCATCTTCTGACATTGACAGGAGAGAGCTTTCTTTTTTCTCAGAAATCAAGTCGCGGAGAGGTCTGAGTTGACGTTCCATCTCTTGCCGTTCGAGCTTGCTGATAGCCAGAGATTCGATGGACTCGAGAATACCGCTTCGTTTTGCTTCTAAAGATTCAGCATCAAGAGATTCAGCATCTTTCTTCGGCTGCTCGATTTCTTGTTTAATGTCAGTGATTTTCTGACGACGCTTCAGTTCTTTTTCGTTCTCTTGATCGACACGAGCTTGCTCTTGAGCTTTGATTTTTTCTGTGATTGGTTTACGGAATTCTTGAACAGTCTCCCGGAGTTTATGCAACTCATCTCTTCCATGCTCCAAGCTACGAACTTCAGCTACAACCAGGTCTAATTGTTTTGTTGCTTCAGCAGATGACAGTTCTGAAGTTTCGTAAATTTGACGAAACGCGTTCAACTTTTCCATTGCCGTATCAAAGTTTTGTTTAAATTCTTCTCTCAGTTGGTTTCGCTCTTTCTTTCGTTCTTTGTCTTCGTTCTTAATTTTATCCCAGCACTTGCTTAGGCACATACGTGTATGAGTGAAAGAGTGAGTGTTTAACGTCAACATCTTTGCCATGTTCTGCAACATTTTGATTTCTTCTCGAAGAACAAATAGTGCTCCGGTGAATGAATCCTCAGAAAAATTCGAAGCGATAAAAGCATCAACATCCTCGACGAAAAGCTTGCTCACATCCTTAATGAGTTCTTTCCGTTTTGGAAAAACTTTATCTCCAGCGGCTGAGAGGCGTTGGAAGAATTTATTTTTCTGACGGACGCGCATTTCTGTGCGAATGAGTTCTTTGCGCATAGCGTTGATACGAGACGCTTGGGTGTTCAGTAGATTAAGTTCTCCCTGAAGACGACTGTAGTCCGCGATGTGTTGTTGTAATGCAACGCTTTCAATAGAGAAGTCGACATGAGCTAACTGATGCGATCCTTCAACAAACGCTGTGATTTCATCTTCTAAAGCTTTGATGGCGATTTCAATCTGTTCGACAGCAAACGCACTTTGTTCGTCGAGAATATCTTTTAGGCGACGAGCTTCTTTTGAGAGATCGCTATATTTGCTCCACAAAAGGGCGCGTAATCCAGGGGAGATATTTTCTTTAAAAAGCTGGAGACAGATGTTGCGCGCTTCCCAGAAGCTTTTAAAGTGAGGGCTTGTCCCTTCAGCTAAGGAAGCTTCCATGAAATCAACAGCAAACTGCAATTTAGTTTCGGAGTCTGGTAATTTTTCCAAGTCAGCAAGGAATTTTTCAAAATGAGGATGATGAGGATGGGATTTGGGTGATTCTTGATTTTCTCCCTTTTTTTCTACATCGCTGTCCTCAGGCGCTGACGCCGATTCATCGACGATTGGATTTTGGGATGCATCTTCTTGGCTTTCGATTGATTCTTGCTCGCTTAAACTCATAAATTCCATCTTGTTAGTGGGCTTTAAAAACTTACCATTCTCATTGAGAATGAAAAACTTAAAAAGAGATATTTTGAAAAATTTTCAATTCTGTCAGCAAGAGCATACTCCATTTCATTTTTTAGGTAAAGAATCTTTCTCTTTTATATCAACAATAAGGGGCGATGGGTCGGAAATTCGTCCGCGAAAAATAAGAGTATCACCATCCATGATTGCGTAGGCGTAGTTGCGATTGACGTAAAATTCTGTGGGAGGAGTTAAGTCCGGACAGCATGTCATTTTAACGATGATTGCTGTTACGGCCGCTGCTACTGTCCCCTCTTCATCATTAGAGACAACTGTTTTGTGGAGGATGTCATCGATATAGATTTCCCCTCCAACGACTTTGCTATTATCGAGAAAGTCGAGAGGGAGTCCGATATTTTTCAATATATCAAGTAACGAGAGTGAGCATTCCGCTTTGATTTTGGGCATCTTTAAGTCGACATTATATTCATAATTTGCGGCATTTCTGCATTTTTGGATTGTTTCTAACGACAGATTCGCCTCTATCGATTCGAGGGAGACTTTATCGTTAGGTAAGAAAATTAGTTGAGACAACGAGCGTCCTTCAGGAGATTTGTAAGGTTTTTCCAGCATAGAGAAACCGTCTGTCCTGTAAATTTTGTAGGAGCCCTCTTGTCTCATCATCGATACAGAGGCAAGAGAACCATCAGTGCAAGTAAACAACTCTTCTGACCAACCAGTCTCGGGTTTTTCAAACGGGTCTGCCCATTTGAGATTAAGATAAATAGCATTTAACAGTACAAAATCAGCTGTATTATCTGAGAGAATTTCTTTAATTTCATTGTGAGTTTTGGATGCGACCCACTTATTGACCGTGTCCATGAGATCATTTGAGATCATCACTTCGCTGTTGTAAATCTCTTTTAATAGCGAAACAAATGAAGCGTCAAAAGTTAAGTTTTCTTTCGCAGCAAGGCCTTGAGCACAATCGATACTCCCCTCTTTGAATGAATTAGGAAGCATTAATTGTTGTAATGCCTCTGCTATAGCTTTGTGAGCTTCGATTTCTGTTAGTCCTCCAAGTCCTATTTTCTCTAAAAACACCCCCTTGTTTTCGTCTTTGATAATATTTAGACACATGCCTAGAGCTCCAATGATGCTTATTGGTGAAATGGCATAACTTTTTCCTGTTGCGTCATTAGCAGAAATTAAAGCGCACACGTCGTTAGCTAGAGAAACTGTTGACGCTTTTACTCTTTCTTCATTTACCGCGAAGAGTGGTAATTGAACGAAAGAGCACATAATTAGGCAAATAACAATGTGACATGTAATTTTTTGTAACGAGATCATTAGGTATGTCCTTTTTCAGTTTTCGAAAGATTATACCATAAATCTCGACTTTTTACAATTTTTAAACTTATCTTTAGAGAGTAGCTTTCTCCAGTTAAATAAATTTCTCGGAAGGGGTAAAAAACACCCCTTTCTTCGAAATTTATTACGCTGGAGTTTGTTCCTCTCTCAAGGCATCGTCTAGAAATTGTATAAAGTCGAGATTGATTGAACTTGTTAAAAATGCTTTTTTTTTCCTATACTCCGGGTTTAATTTTCTAACTCCCCTTACGCAAAGAGACAAAAAATGCTAAAATTTAAAGACCAGTTACTGACAAATTTACTTAAGGTACTTTTGTTTTCTGTATCCTTATCCTGCATGACAGCGTGTTATCGGATGCCTGGGCCTGACGATTATTCTCTCATTCCTTCGACAAATAATCCAGCATACACCAAAGAGAAAGGAGGGCAGCCTCCAGGAATAGGTTATTAATGATTACATTAAATTTACGTAAAATCAAAGAGCATCTTCACCTAAGCGGCGTAGAAAGTGAAATCCAAGAAGAGACCGATCAGCTTTGTGTAATTCTAAAATTACACGAGCAAGAGTTCCCTCTTTTCATAAGGGTTTATGACGATGGAGAACTGCTCCAGTTGATCGCATTTTTTCCATATACGATTAAAGAAAGCGCTTTTGGCGATGTTGCACGTTTGTTACATTTGTTAAATAAAGAAATCGATATTCCAGGATTCGGAATGGATGAAACGACAGCAGTAACATTCTTTCGCGTGATGATTCCTGCAGAAAACAAAAAAGTTGGAGCAAAGCTTTTTGATGCTTACCTAGGATCAATACAAATGGTTTGTCAATCGTTTGCTCCTGTTGTTGCTGGTATTGGTTCCGGCATGATGACGTTCGAGGAAATGCTTAGAAAAACGAAAGAACATGGTGGAAGCCTCACGAAGCTCCAAATGGAGCCTAAATGAGTTTGCGCCCTATCTTTTACGACACAGAAACAACGGGTATTCGCGCTGAGAAAGATCGCGTCATTGAGATTGCAGCTTATGATCCAATGAATGACCGTTCGTTTGAAAGGCTTGTAAACCCGGGCTGTCCTATTCCAGCCGAAGCAACAGCTATTCATCACATATCAAATGAAATGGTCGCTGACGCCCCCTCCTTTGATGTTATTGCG
>JBAWZJ010000051.1:0-10053 GCA_037143085.1 Parachlamydiaceae bacterium
CCGGGGCTTTGAAGCAGCCAAAATTCTCATTTTGAACTATGAGCAGTATATACCGAACGTCACTCAAAAGTTTGCTGATATTTTTATGTTTTTTGCTTTTGCTTAAATATAAATATAATAACATTTTTATAAATGTATTTATTTTTTTGAATAAAATGTTATAATTTGTTTTGTATACCAAACGATGTTCGATCCGCGGGGATTTTCGCGCAGCTAGAAATGTCAATTTTTGAATAACGTTTGGTATAATGAAATCTGGAGGATTATGTACAAAATAAATCAAATTTCCTTGTCTCTTTGTCTATTTTTTACTTGCATGACTCTTGTTTTTTGGGGTGCTAACGATTTAACAGCAAATTCAATGAATAGAACTCAAGAGAATGGAATCGTAGCGAAAGGCGGGCATGGTGGTCACCACGGAGGACATCATGGGGGACACCACCATCATGGTAACCATCATCATCACCATGTTGGAAATCATGAAAGAAACTTCAATCATGGTTACTGGCACGGCGGTGGCGATTGGGGAAATCATCCAGGCTATTATAACGATCCTAACTTTTATTATAATGGTGCTGGAGTTCCAAGCGTTGGATATGAACAAGCTCCTACTGTTGTTGTCCCTGGGAAAACTGTTGTTCCTACGCCTTCTGTTGTACAGCCGATCGTTGCTCCCCAGTAGCGATCGAGTCGAGGTAACGAAGATGAGGCAATGTCTATAGAGCATCGCTTCATCATCTTTTTATGCGAGTTTTGGCTGGACACGAAACTCATATTTTTAAGTTGAAAAATTCCCTTACCTCTGTTCTAATCCAAATATTATGAGTGATTACCACCAACTGACAAAGCATCCCGTAGGATCCCTCCGGGAAATTTGGACGATGTCTTGGCCTTTAATGCTGAGTCTTATGTCTAATAGTGTGATGCTTTTTGTCGATCGGCTCCTTCTTTCATGGCATTCTTCCACCTCTCTTGCTGCTGGCGCGAATGCGAGCATGGCGTATTACCTCTTTTTGGTTGTCCCGATGGCGATCTGCGCCATTTCTGAGGTGTTCGTTGGGCGACTCCATGGAGAGCGGCGTCTGCGTGAAATTGGCAAACCTGTGTGGCAAACCGTTTGGTTTGCATTGATGTTGTTCATTCCCCTTTGGTTGGTCGCTCTATATCTCCCAGGAATTATATTCTATCGTACAGGTAATGAGGTGCATGAGACGGCATACTTCCAAATGTTGATGGGCTTTGCCCCATTTATGTGTGCCGCTGTAGGGCTTAGTGGCTTTTTCATTGGAATAGGCAATGTTAAGGTTGTGACGTATTGTACTATAGCTGCCAATTGCTTCAATGCTATCGGGGGCTATGTCTTGATCTTCGGTGCTGGTCCCATTCCTGCAATGGGAATCGCCGGGGCAGGCTTAGCTACGGGTCTAGCACAAACATTTCAGATGTTATTGCTCTTGGCTTGTTTCCTCTCCAAGCGTTACAGTAAAACATATGGCACTTCTATTTCCCAATTTAACCAATCTTACTTTAAAGATATTTTACGGATAGGCGCTCCGGCAGGAACGGGGCATATGGTTGAGATTTTTGCTCACTATGCCTTTTTTAGAATTGTGATGATGGGAGGGAGCGAACAGATGGCAATAGCCGTTCTTGTTCAAAGTTTCTATTTGCTTTTTGGCTTTGTTGTTGATGCCGAATCTAAAGGGGTGGGGGCAATTATTGCCAATTTGCTTGGAGCTAAATCATTCAAAATATTGCCGAAGGTATTTAAGGCGGCCGTTATCCAACACACTTTATTTTCCCTTACGTTTGTAGGGATTATCATGTTATTTTTAGACACTCTTTTAGGGATGTTCTTCTCTTCTGGAGGAGCGGGATGGCTTGAAAATCCTGTGTTGTATAACATGGCAACCCAGGCAATTTTTTGGATGTGTCTCTTCTACCTATTCGATGGATATTGCTGGATATTAATCGGTCATTTGACCGCTTCTGGAGACACAAAATTTATTTTTTATGTCAGCTCTTTTGTCAATTGGGTTGCTTATGTGCTCCCCGTATTCCTTCTTGTCGGTATTGGAGGGAGAGGTGCCGATGCTGCCTGGATGGTGATTGCTCTGTATAGCATAGCAAACTTTGGTATCTACTTTTGGCGATATAAATCGGGGCGATGGCTCAAATATGTGCCCCAATTTATGGAAGCTTCAGAGAGCACTTACTTAGTTAAGTGAAAGGAAGCTGCAATCTTTTCAAAATCTTTCTGGTAATCCCCGAATGTGTCTGTTGTCGAGCTGAATGTCATGAGATACACAGTTTCATTTGTAACAATAAAATATTGAAGAACCTTAAATTTAATGTTTTTCATTTCATGGACATAGAGTGTCCACTTTGAAGGAACACCATTCATTTGAGATTCACCAATTTTTTCTATTTGAACATTGCTTAAAGCTTCTTTAAGGTTGGATGTGCTTTCTGTGTAAAATTGATTCAAGGTGATTTCCGGACCAACTTTCTCTGCAACAATATTCATGCTTGCGTAAGATTCAACCTCTTTACTTTTTTGGGGGGCAAAGAGGACAATATCTAATCTCGGAACATCACTTTTTTTCCAATCTGATGGATATTCAATACTATAGTTTTTTTCTTTGTTAACATATTTTTCCAACGATGGGACCTCGGTTGAAATCGGAGTTTCCGGACCCGCTGCTTGGAGGGTAGAAGTAAGTGAGAGGGCAAAGAGAATCATAAAATAAAATTGTTTCACGTCTTTTTCCTTTTTAGTTTTGTATATACTGGTTCCAGCTGAAAGTTGGAATTTTTGGCTAGCTTGAAAGCTCCCGCGATTCGATCGATCGTAAAGCGCGCTGTATTAATTCAATACAGCTAGCTTTACGATCGTCGAATCCCGGGGCTTTGAAGCAGCTAAAAAGTCCAACTTTCAACAAGAAGCAGTATATACTGTTCATAGCTCAAAAATCTATTTTGCAACAGAAAACAGTATCTCTCAAAAAAAAGAGTATATCGAGAGGCTAGGTAGCAAGCAAGTATATTTTTTTCTTTATTATTATTTTTCAGATCGGCTATACATGTGAACCTTAACCCCGGGCCATTCAGGAATGAGTGTCGTTCATGAAGCCTGGTTTACATGAGGATTGAATGGAAATGCGAAATTTTGTTGAAAAAACTATCGGGTTTTTCCGATTATTATCGATGTGTTGCTTGATCACATTCTCTTTCTTAGTCTCTGCGGCTCAAATGCATGCAGGTGATTGTGGAACGGATTGTGTATGTGGATGCCATCAAGGAAATGAGTGTGCATGCCATCCTCAAAATCAGGGAAATTGCCCAACAGATTGTTGCCAATGGGATCACTCTTGGGGAGTCGTTCGTCCTATTTGTGTTGATATTGATGGAAGAAATGTCATTAACGAAGGTGTCTGCTCGGGCGGGATCGCGATGCCTGAAGATGCTCCTCTTTTCCGTCCGTTCATGGCAGATCCTCGCCAAGTGACTTACTCTGCAGGCTGGCGTTTTAATGATGATGCTTTGACGAAAAATATTATTGATGTTTCATACGGAGATTCTTTTGCTATTTACCGTTGGTTGGATCTCGGACCTATGCATGGTCAACTGCAGATCGATCTTGAAGGTGCTCTCTGGGCTGTATTTAACCCTTGTTATGAGTCGGCTCCGTTGATCAACGCTGACTACTATGTAGGCGTACCTATTACTTTCTCCTATGATGCTTGGCAGTTCCGCCTCCGCGGCTATCACATTTCGTCTCATATCGGCGATGAATTCCTTTTAGATCACCCACATTTTGTAAGAAAGAATCCTAGCGCTGAATATCTAGACTTTTTCATTTCTTGCGATTTGACAGAAGAAATTCGCATTTACGGTGGCCTTGGTTGGGTTGTTGCACAAGATCCTTCCTTCAAATTCAATCCGTTTTACTCTGCACTTGGAGCTGAATTACGTCTCTTAAGATGGGGTTTTCTCGACTACAAAAACGTGATTTATGGCTGCCCAATTTTCGCGATGCACTTCCGCCAAAGTGGTGACATAAAAAACCATATTGACGGCACGTATGTTTTAGGGTATGAGTTCGGTAAGTTGTGCGGCCTATTCCGTAGGCTCCGCATTTTTGCTGAATACCACGATGGATATTCCGTTGAGGGACAATTCTGCAAGAAGCCAACACACTATTTTAGCGTGCGGACGACTTACGGCTTCTAAAAAATGCCGATTTTTGAATTGCTTTCGGTATAACATCCATGGGGGAAAAGCCCCCATGGATGATTACAAGGGAATGAAATATGACAATACCAGGGAATGAGCTTCCAGAGAAAGACTTTATTAATGAAGGATATAAAAAAAATCCTCTGCCTTTGTGGCTGTGGTTCTTTTTGTTGATTTTTATGATATCCTTACTTTGGGGAATGAGTAACTGGTATTCGGGAAAAATTAATTTTCTCTTCCAAGAAAGTCCTTTTCTTAGAGTCACTAATAGGCAGATGTCATTATTTCTGTGGCAAAATCCGGAGTTCATGCGAGCGAATGTTAAAGAGAAAGGTGGCTATCTTCCGGGATTTAAGTATGTTGATAAAGTGACTCTAGATATCGCCTATGCAGATGAATTTGTTGCCGCTCCTCCAGAATTGATTTTTCGTTATCACACATGGAATAGATTAGTTAGTGGAGAATTCACTCAACGTCCTATTCCAAAAAAAGAATTTCAAGAGTTCCTAAGTTACGCAGAGGAATGGCATCCTCGGTATTGGCCTGAAGCTCCTCAAGGGTATATTAAATTGGTTAATGAGTTAGCTCAAAAGGATATACCAAACCTCGCTACATTGTCTGAACAAGAGCTTCCTATCGATGTAAGAATGGCTTTTCAAGGGTGGCAGAACTATTTTAAGGATGGGGAAGCGATTAATCAACTAAGAGTTACCCAGACTCAGATGGGACAATTTCTATCTTCGCATTCTCATTACACCCGTAATTATTGGCGCAATATTGTTGAAGATAAAATACCTAACTATTTGAAAAGTGTTACCACGGATAAGGCGCCAGCAAGCGAAAGCGCTATTCCCGCAAATGAACTATCTTCATTTCTACGGGTCGCCATATACAATTATCTGAAAGCGCAAGAAGTTGAACCTAAAGCGCCATGAGGTTTCTAAAATCAGTGAGCTTTGTTTTTCTCTGATTTGATAACATTACTCGCTGTTTCTTTCAGTTCTCCGATTTGCTTATCTATTTGTTTAACAATAGATCCTTGCATTTCCATCCACTTCGAAGAAAGCTCTGCAATTTTTTTTCTATTAGCCTCAACAAGATTTGGCATTTTTAGAATAGCCGCGATTTTTTCGGGCACCTGTTTGCTAAGAGCTAGTGTTTTTTTGAGGTCTTTCTCTTTGAGACATTGATTCAGCAGCTCTTCGACAGCCTTAATTGCTTCATTGATAGCCATAACCCCTCCCTGTTTTTAGTTACCTAAAGTAAGTATATAAAAAATTTGATAAAAGAGCAACTTTAGAGCGCTCGTAAAACGAGTTTTTATTGACTTATCTCTTTGTTGTTAAGGTTGTTACAACGTTTTATTATTTGTTTTTTAGAATCAATTATATTGAGCGTAATTTAAAAAATGACATCTCTAGCTGCGCGAAAATCCCCACAGATCGAATGCTAACTTTTTGTGGAACCAGTATAAACTCTAATAGTATTGAAGAGTGAAATGGTAAATAGATGAATTTATCTTTTCTAGTGCGTCAAATTTTGAATTACAGCCGGTTTAAGATCGATTAAACCCTGAGGCTTCGACGTAGCCAAATTCAAGCGTTTCAAAGAACAGACCGTTGCTTCGAACATCTCGTTAACAGCATGCCTATAGAAGTCTTTGCAAATTACAGAAGCTATTGATGTAAGCTTCTAAAAGGAAAGCTATTTATGGATTTTTAATGAGATTGTTGATTTTCGTCTTTTCTTTTGCTTTGAAAAAGCTTCTTTAGCCAGCTCTAAAACAGTCCGATTTAGGAATCAAGTCGAGTTTACATAATAATTAATTGAGATCTATCTCCCAATTTTGTACATTATCCACTTTAATAAACTGAAGGAAAATCTATGAGACGATCGTTTACAATTTTTTTATTAATTGCATCCTCTTCCCTTACAGCCTATATGGAGTGCGATCCAGAGTGTGTTTCATGTGGAGGTCAAGCTGGTTTGCAAAGTAACAGCTCCCTTGCAAGTCCTCATAGTTTGACGTATTACGGGGGGCCTGTGATGTCGAATTGTCAACCTGTCAGTGTTCTCTGGGGGCCTCATGTTAATTCAACAGTAGCTGCAAACATGCCGACTTTTCTTACCGATCTTGTGACGAGTCAGTGGATTGATGGGATAAGTTCCGATTATAGCACAACAAAAGTTTCTCCTCTTCCAGCGAATCCTCAGCTTATCGGTAGAGGAAACTCTGTTCCACAATACGTGATAACACCTTCGAAATGTCCTGGAGGTGCAAAATGTACTGTTACAGACACTCAAATACAGGCGGAAATAAATGCCCAAATAAAAGCGGGGCATTTGCCTGCACCAAAAGTAGATAAATACGGAAAAGCAAACACCCTTTATGTCGTCGATTTTCCTCCAGGGGTTACTATTAGTGCTTTTGGTTCTAAGTCATGTGTTGGCGGTGGTTTTTGCGCATATCATGGGACCGGAAAAACCAATAGTGGAGTTATTTATACATATGCGGTTCAACCTGATTTTAGTACGGGCGGGTGTACATCCGGCTGCGGCTCTGGAACGATGCTTCAAAATCAACAATCTGTTCATTCGCATGAGTTGGCGGAATCGGTGACTGATCCCTACGTGGGATATTCCACGACCTATTCTCCACCACTTGCATGGTATAACCCTTCATATGGTGAGATAGGCGATTATTGTCAAAGTGCAGGTCAAGCAACCGTTGTTCTTAATGGTCATACGTGTACTGTACAAAAGATTTGGTCCAACTCACAAGGTCAATGCATCGCTATTATACCAAATAGAGCAGCTCCAATGTTTGCTCAAAATAGCGAAACGCCAAACCAGAAACAAGTGTCGAACCAACTGGTTACTTTGGCTTATAGACCAGGATTGCAAACGACATTTGGGCAACAGGTTGTATTTGATGCATTAGAAAATCTTGAGGCAACGCAACAACAATTAACATTGGATCAACTGAGCGGGTTACCGTATACCTATTTACTTTGTAATGCTGAAATTTCCACTCAAAAATTTGTTAGAAGACTTTTTGAGCCATTGCGAAATCTTATTTCTCCTTCTTTTTGCCAATATGAAGAACTTCCACGTAACGAGTTTTGTTTTTCTCCTTTGACAGGATGGTTTGAGGGAAGCGGAACCCTCCTTACTGTAGACGGAAATAGCGATGCTAGTGGATTTAAAAGCCAAGGATATGAGTTTACAATAGGAACGCAAGCACCTATTGGTGATTGCTGGACGATCGGATCGGCTTTTTGTTATGAGCATGAAACAACAGATTATCGAGCGCATTCTCATGGAAACAGTAATGATTTTTATGGAGCTCTTTATGCGCTATACCGTCCAGAAAGATTTTATCTTTTGGGAGATCTTGCTTTAGGTTTCCGTGATGAGAGGATCAAACGTACAGTAGATGTTAATGAAGTTGTGTATTATACCCATGGGCGCCCAAAAACAAGTCAAAATGCTCTCTATATTGAAGGAGGCTTTGATTGGGATTTGTGTTATATGCTTGTGCAGCCATTTATAGGTGTTGATGGTGGATATTATTACCACAGTGGACTCAAAGAAAATGGTGGGGGAGCTGTTGATCTAGCGGTAAATTCTTTAGGAAGATGGATGGCCGATAGTAGGCTTGGACTTCATTTAACATCCCAAAAACTTGGTTGTCTTGTTTTTGCTGCAGATCTTGCATGGCAATATCGTTTTACCAATAACGAAAACAAAAGCGTTGAACGTTTTAGATCATTTGGAAGTTGCTTTCCGATTGAGGGGGTCTCTATTGAGAGAAATAGTCTCGATGTAACAATAAACGTGTCGACGGCGAGATATTATGGATGGAGTATTTATGCAATGGCTTCCGGTCAACTATGGAGAAATGCCAGAAGCTACGAGTTTCTTGGGGGAATAGAGAAAAGCTGGTAATTTTATTCTGAATTTATTTACTCACCTTACGCAAGAAGCAAGGCTCATCACACATTTGTTATTTGCTCACTTTTCCATAGAATTTCTACTCGCTCACAATTGCTGAAAGATGATATTTATTTTCAGATGTAACAACCGGGTCGACTTGTTAGTAGGCCAGTTTCTTGACCTGTCAAGCCTGACCTCTTATATTTTATGAGCATTTAGGGGCTGTTCAAAATTGATATAGGAAACTATGTATGTATATTTGTGATAAAGAGAAACAGCAAATCTATATTGCAAACATAGAAAAACTTAAGGGATATAATCGAGCATTTCGTAAAAAGCGCCAGAGGTTGAGACTGCTTGACTGGCGTCAACATCTTCGAAAAAAAAATCTTTTAAGTTCATTATTAAGGCGTTTGAAGAGTTTTAAATTTAATATGTTTAAAACTTCCACATTGATGCCGTTTCCCGTTGCCAATTATTTCAGCGAGCATCGCATTGCAGTATATACTTGTATCATAGGGGCTTACGACAAGTTAATTCAACCAAAGTTGAAGCCAAATAATATTGACTATTATGTCATCACAGATCAACCGCATTCTCCAGAATCCATGTGGCGTTTTTTGGACGTGAGTCACATTAAAAGTAAGTTGTCATCGCTTAGCGCCGTAGAACAAAATCGTTGGTATAAAACGCATCCTCATTTACTCTTTCAAGATTATGATTATTCCGTTTATCTGGATGGCAATATAACCCCTGTCAGTGACTTTACAGAGCTTATTAATCGCATTGGACCATGCGCCATAGCAACCCACCGCCATTATTGCCGGAATTGTGTTTATGAGGAAAGTGAGGCAATTTTAAGAAGTAATAAAGATACTGTAGAACGTGTTAGGCAACACGTGCGCTTTCTACAAGAACAAGGTATGCCAAAAAATTATGGTCTAGCAGATTGTAGTGTAATTGCTAGAAAACATCATGATATTGCTTGTATTGGTCTAATGGAGCAGTGGTGGGAAGAATTTCTTAGAAATTCTCGCAGAGATCAATTATCTTTCCCCTATGTATTGTTTAAAAATGGCATGTCGGTGTATGACGTAACGACTTTGGGTTCGAATAGAGTAATTAACGATGCGTTGGATGTCACGATGCACATCCAAGCAACAAGAGGGATGTGATGTGCGATTTAGTCGTCCTTGAATACAAAAAAAAATCTCCCGATTGATTTATTAGGAACGGTATTACGCAGGAGGTGTAATGACAAATCCTTCAGGTTGGGCCGGCGCGTCTTTGCCGATTGGCAAAATCCCAAGGAAATAGTCTCGGTATACCTTGATTCCTTGTTCTGCAGTCTGAATACAGAAGAAACAGTTGCTGATCCACTCAGACCCTTTGATTGTTCCTGTATCGAGATTGCAACGGAACCTAGTGGTGATTTTGCTTCGCCAGTAATCGACGCTTCCAAAAAGTAAGATCGGGCGACTGGGGACGGCACCGACTTTACGTCGAACTTCTTCGATAGAAAATTCAAAGTCTGTGCCGATTCCTCCTGTGAGGAGGATAGGGAAATCGAGATTAAACTCCGCTTGCCTTTCTACAAGTTTATCTAGACGGTATGTCATTTTTGCTTCGATATAAGGATTTTGTTTCTGTTCATTGACGACAGAAGTGTCCTTTTGTCTGAAATCGACAATATTGGCACATGATAGAATATGCAATTCTTTTGCCACGCGGTTACCCACCTCCATTGCTCCCGGACCTCCTCCTGTTACAAGAGCTAGAGGAGTTGTCTTATTTAATAATGGGTGGTTCATTTCATTACGCATAGCAAGAACTCCTTCAAGAAGCCGTCTTAGCTCCTGTTCGAAATCGCCTTCATGCAGG
>JBAWZJ010000052.1:0-9933 GCA_037143085.1 Parachlamydiaceae bacterium
TCTTAGAGCTATAACTTAGTTATGGAACCTTATACAAAAGATGACCCTCAATCGATCCGAGCCATGTTCAATACGATTGCCAAGCAATACGATCGAACGAACGCGATCCTATCCTTTTGCATGCATAAAAGGTGGAATAAAGCGCTTATAAAAAAAGTTATCACTCCTACTAAACCCCACATCCTTCTTGATATTTGCTGTGGAACCGGCGCCATTGCTTTCGGCTATTTGAAAGAGACTCCTGCTCCCATAAAAGTCTTCATGCTCGACTTCTCTGAAAAAATGTTAGAATGCGCCCAGGCTCAAGCTAAAATCCAGAACCTCTATCGCCATGATATCAATTATTTACAAGCTGATGCACAAGAGATCCCTCTCCTTGAAAACAGCGTAGATTGCGCAACAATGGCATATGGAATACGAAATGTACCCAATCCGGAACGTTGCCTTAGAGAGGTTTATCGGGTCTTGCGACCACGTGGAACATTTGGCATTTTGGAACTGACTCAACCCGACAATGCTTTCTTGCGTTTTGGACATGGATTGTATCTCAAAATGATTCTCCCTTTGATCGGCAAACTTGCCACTCCAAATCCAGAAGCGTATAACTACTTAAGAAAGAGCATTCGCTCCTTCATTCCAACGAGCACTTTAATGGAACTGATGAAAAAAACAGGTTTTGCGAATGTGAAAAAGTTCCCTCTCTGTGGTGGTGTTGCCACAATCATCACGGGGACTAAGGGCTCGTAAGGGAATAATTGTTACATTTCGACTGAGCCAAAGCCCCGGGGTTGAACGCTTGAAAACAACCCAATATTATAATATGGGGCAGTTTTCAAGCGTTCAACCGCGGGAGCTTTCGCACAGTCCAAATACAACAGTTATTCCCTTACGAGCCCTAAGGGCTCGTAAAGACTTTTCCTAACGGAGAACGAGGAATCGATTCCACATAATCAATATTACGGATCCGTTCAAACGGCAAGACCCTTTGTTGATACTTATCCACCAGCTGAGTGATATCACTCTCTGAGCGAACGCTCTTCAAACAAATAATATGACCCAACCGGTCGTCAGGAAGTGCAACAAGAGTCATATCGGTTTGCCACCTCAGTGTTAGAGCCTCTTCTTCTAAAATCCTTCTTAACCTGTTGAGGTCGACGCTTTCCCCACCGATTTTCACAAAATCGACATTTCTTCGGATTGTTTTGATTTTCCCATCTTCTAAGACAGCATAATCTTCGGTAGTGAACCACCCATCAACTTTAGGATCGCGCCACCTGTAGTCATCCTGAGAGCAATCGATATAGGCCGTCAGGAGGGCCTCACTACGAATTTTAAGTCGTCCATCCAGTTCAAGAGCCAATTCAACATGATCTAATGGAGTAAGGTTAGCACTTTGATGGCACGCTGTGGCCACTTGTGAAGAGCACTCTGTCAACCCATAACTTGGAAGCAATTTCCATCCTAAGATTTTAGCGTCGCTATACAGTTTGTCGCTCAGAGCGCCGCCGCCGACAATGACGGCACGTAAAAATAATGGGGATTGAAGTCCCTTCATCACCAAATCAAAAACCTGAGTCGGTACTAATGCAGTGAGCGTAGCTCCGCTCATCGCCAATTGTTCTACAAAATGAACAGGGTCCCAGCGTCCTTCCGGAAAAGATGATTTTATCACCGCGGCTCCAGAAAGGGAACTTCTCGCCATAATGCCGAGACCCCCTACATGAAAGTCGGGGAGGGTATGAAACCACACGTCAGAGCTATTGCTTTCAAGATGATTATTTACAGCTTTTGCAGAGATTAAAATCGCTTTTTCTGACAAAACAACCCATTTTGGTATTCCAGTCGTTCCAGAAGTAGCTAAACAGATTTGTTTAGAGGCTTCTTCTTCCAGGCGCTTAATCACCTTAGGATCTTTCCACGCACCCATCAAGAAATTTTTCATCTCCGCGGGCATGCGTGGATTTATAGACATTTTGCATAACTCATGAGGGCTTAGATTTGAGATTATTTTTCCGCTGAACACGTTATCATCTTTCGGGTAATATTAAGCCAATATAACCCGAAAGATGATAACGCGACCAGCGAAAAAAGAACTCGAATCTAAGCATTCAGCAGTTATGCAAGATGTCTAATATAGAAAATCATAGACAGAAGCCAATTGTGAGGAGCACACCAAAAAAGAAATGGATAAACACGCTCAGGGCAAAGTACCTATTAAATAAAGGGCCGGGCGTTGTGATCCATATGCTCCGGACAAATAAAAAAGCGATCGGTATTAAAAACAGAGGGAGGAGTGCAGCCTCAGGATAACCCCAAAACAGCCAAAACCCATTCAATAAAAAAGGGATCGTCGTCAATACGGCAATCTCTCTCCGCGCAAAAGAAGCTCCAAAACGAACCGCAAGAGTTTGTTTATTCACTTCTTCATCTTCGTGCATATCCCTAAAATTATTTAGAGCATTTGGAAGGATAGCAAGCATTCCCATCTGCAAGGAAGAAATGAGGGCCGTCCAAGACATAAATCCTGTTTGGGCATAGAATGAAGCGCCAACACAGATAAAGCCATAGAAAATCAGAATAAATATTTCACTCAACCCTAAATAACAGATAGGGAACGGCCCCCCGGTATAACAATATCCTATCAAAGCAGAAAAAGCGACAAGGGGTACTGCCCACCATCCCACATGAACGGCTATTGGAATAGCACAAAGAACACTCAAAACAAGACTGCCTAGTCCAACAAAAAACATGGTGTTTCTAGAGATCAATCCCGCACGAATCATTTTGGGGTGTCCAATCCTATGAATTTTGTCTCCACCTTTGTCGAAATCGATAACATCATTGATCAAGTTTGTGCCGATGGTAATAAAGACGGAGATCAACCATGTAAAAAGGAGAATAGTCCAATTGATAGCCCCTGTCATTGCATAGGCCAATGAGGTACCAACAACAACTTGTATCGTCGGAATTGGTATTGTCCTCAGACGCATAGCTGTCATCCACACACCAACATCGCTAGTCGGAATTTTTTGTGTTGATATTCCTTCTTTCATGGAAGCCTCGAGAACTGGGAAAAGTCTGGTTTTCTTTTTTCATTAAAAGCTTTCCTCCCTTCCTGAGCTTCTTCTGTCATATAATATAAAAGGGTTGCATTACCTGCGAGATCAAGAAGTCCCATCTGACCATCACAGTCTGCATTCAGAGCTGTTTTTAAGCATCGAAGCGCCATTGGAGAATGATGAAGCATTTCCCGACACCATTTTAGCGTTTCTTCTTCAAGATCTTCTAAAGGAACAACTGTATTGACAAGCCCCATTTCCAACGCCTCTTGGGCATTGTATTGACGACAAAGGAACCAAATTTCACGCGCTTTTTTCTGTCCGACGATCCTGGCTAGATAACTGCTACCAAGGCCTCCGTCAAAGGACCCAACTTTTGGCCCTACTTGACCAAAACGGGCATTATCTGCAGCTATCGTCAAATCGCAAACGATATGCAGGACATGCCCCCCACCGATAGCGTATCCTGCAACCATCGCTACGACCGGTTTAGGAAGAGAACGAATCTGCTTTTGCAGGTCGAGAACATTAAGACGTGGGATCCCATCGCCTCCAACATATCCTTCATCGCCACGAACCTTTTGGTCCCCTCCAGAGCAGAATGCTTGATGCCCCTGCCCTGTCAAGATAACCACTCCGATAGATCCATCTTCACGGCAAATTTCAAAAGCTTCCTTCATTTCGATAATCGTTTCTGGTCGGAAGGCATTGCGTACATGAGGACGATTAATCGTCACTTTCGCTACACCATCTTCTGTTTTTTCTAGAAGGATGTCTTCATATTTTTTGATTTCATGCCATTGAGTCACTGCTGTATTGACCATAAATCTTCCTGAGTTAAAAACTGTTCCACTATGCGTAAAAAATTTTGAGGTTGCTCCCAGGGTAGACGATGAGAGGCATTCGCGACAAGAGATATTCGCGATAAAGGATGCTTCAAACTTACCTGTTCTGCTAAGGCACAATACTTTAAATCATTTTCTCCTGCCATCCACAAAACCGGAACATCTACCCGACTGAGAGGATCTCTCAGGTTCTCTTGCTTACCCAACGACCACTCACGCAGCATCGATGCGAGTAGCGGACGTTGGTAGTCAGACTCTTTTCGTTCAAACCGGTAAGATCCTTTGGAAAACACCTCTTGTTTGTTCCACGCCTCGATTAACGACTCCCATGGTTCTTGTTCAAAACGGTCTGCCCATTGGTTATCCGCTTCAAGGCGTTGTTTTCTTTCAAGATCCGATAAAAGCCCTGGATGAGTGGAAATAAAGATAGCGGCATCCCAAAGGGATGGTTGGCGAATGAGAGCATGCAGCGCAAGCCTCCCACCTAAAGAGTATCCTAGAAGAACCTTTTTTTTATTCGTTTCTAGGTTTAAAGTTGAAAAATTGCTCCATTCTCCAAGAGGTGTTGTAAAAGAGATATCCACAGCTTTGTATGGAAGACCCGACAAAATATTCCAATCGTTTGAAGTCCCAAGAAATCCATGGATTGCGTAAATAACAAAATCTTGCTTCATGACTGTTTTGTCGAAAGCACCCCAGCCTTCCTGTCTGCTAACGAGGTATATTTAGACCAAAAACGCACTGTTGCTTCATCATCGGGAATGATTTCAATGAAACGTCTCGAAGCGGAAGAGGCTGTGCTTGGTACTGCCGACCATTCAACATAATCAAGTCCCCAGAATTGTGCTAAAGGACGGAATTTAAGTTGATGAAGATTCTGCATTTCTTTGTGAGGATACATCCGTTTAAAAAGCTTTCCTCCTCCATTATTAATCACTACAATATTAATCGATGGAGAATCGATCTGATTCAAAATCCAACAACCGGCCATATCGTAAAGGGTTGTCAAATCGCCAAATATTCCCCAATTTTCTTTGTCCGAACGGCATAACCCAAGAAATGTTGAAATCTGCCCGTCAATGCCATTCACCCCGCGATTGGCATTCATCGTCCACTGTTTTCCATCCCTTTCCGCAGCCATGTCCCACTCTCGGATAGGTAAGCTATTTCCCAAATAAACATGAGCATCGTTACCGATGAGTTTGGAAAGACTGTAGATTAACGACGGTTCCGCGGCAGGCTCTTCCTCAAAGAGTTCTTTTAACTCTTCTTGAAATTTTATCTCCCCTTCAAGGAATTTTTCCGCAGCTTTAGAATGAAATTTCCATTCGGGCGCATAATTTTTCAATGCATTTTCTATAGGAGCGCATACAACCATTCGATTCCAGCTTAATCCGGAAAATGGTCGTTCACTTAGAGAGCACACTTTGACATGATCTTTTAAATACTCCAAATCTCTCCAAATTCTATGAGTAGGAATGCCGCCTATTCGAAGGATTCCATCAACCGGATATCCCTCATGGGCAGCTGTTTCAAGAACCTTATCGGTTCGAGAGATTTTAAAGGGTTCTAACCGGGGATCTTCTCTTAGACCGGAAACACCTTCGATCATTAAGGGAATTTTTAGAGATACTAATAAACGCACAACCTCTTCGTGAGCTGATTGTTTCAATGTGCTCACAATAGCTATAGGGTGTTTTACCCCAGAAAAAAATCTATTTAACATTTCGTGAAAACCGGAAATTTCAACAAAATAGCTCTCTTCAGCTTTATCACTGATATTTAGAGAACGCCCTTGAAATTGAGGTTGCTTTTGAGGTTCTTCCAAGCAAACATTGAGATGGATAGGTGTTACTCGATCCCACTGCTCAAGGTTACATGGAGAGCTGCTTGAAATATCTAAAGAAAATTTGGTGTATAGCCCAAAAAGATTCATCTGTTCAGCGCTCTGGGGAGCTCCACTACCTCTGAACCGACGAGGGCGATCTGCCGTGATTAAGATCAGGGGAACACCGGAATAATAGGCTTCCATAACTGCCGGGAGGAGTTCCCCTGCTGCCGTTCCCGATGTCGTGATGACCCCTACAGGACGATTAGAAAGGCGACTGCGACCCAACGCAAAAAACGTACCGGACCGTTCTTCAGGCCAATAAAATGTGTTTAAACGTTCCTCGACGCGCAAAGCTTCGACAAAAGAGCTGTTTCGCGACCCAGCACACACAACAAACTCTCTTGCTCCACAATCGATGCAAGCCTGTAATACTTGGTAGGTGACTTCTTCATTCATAACGAAAGCATCTCCTTAATAGCTCGCAGCTTCAAATTAATTTCTTCCTTTTCCCTCTCGAGTTGACTTGCGGGAACGATACCACATCCAGCAGCAATGCGCATCTGTTTTTTGTCCCATTGAACATTCCGTATTGCTACATAGAAATTTGCTTGAGTTGAATGAACATACCCTATAGGGGCGCCAAAACGCTTCCTATCGATATTATTCTGATATTCTTTAAGCCATAGACTGCCTGCTTCGCGGGGAAATGCTCCTAGAGCCGGAGTCGGATGAAGAGCTTTTACAATATCTTCTATATTTGGAATCGCCTTCAATGTTACATGGATAGGAGTCATCAAATGAGTGAGATTGGGCAGAGTAAGCAGCTGAAGCTCCCCTTTTGAGACATCACCAAAGGGCGTTAACGATTCAGCAATCCCTTCAACCACAACCCTATGTTCATGCATTTCTTTAGGATCGCTTAACAGAGCCTGTGGATTGTCTGATGTTTTTCTTGTTCCAGCGCATGCCATTGTCTCTAGCTGATTTTCCTCTACAAATTTAAATAATAGCTCAGGTGTTACTCCAAGAATCCCCTCATGTTCACCCCAGAAACCATAAAGAAATGTTGGGGAGCGGGCCTGATAGAGTAGAGCATGTTTAATAGAACTGACTAATCTTTCAGGACTCATTGGCGATTGCGCTGTTTCCATAACAAATGGAACAGCCTTCGCTAGACTTCCATCGGACATTTTTTGCTTAAGGTCAACAAAGGCTTCCTCAAAAAATAATGGGCATTCTCTTTCCCATGTCGGCGTGGAAAGTAAGCCAGCTGAAAGAGATATTTGGTTAATGAGATCTTTCGGAGAAATGAATGCAGTTTTTTCGTGGGTGAACCAAGGCTGTTGTTCTTTCAAAAAAAAATCAGGGAAATAAAAGTGAGGAGAAGAACCGGAGGGAAAGGGTTTCCACAACCTCTTTCCCCATCCTATGAGTAAATGTCCATCACTAGTACTGACGACACTTCCAGACTTAAGCCATTGCTCAATTATTTGGAGAATAAGCTTTTACTCCTTGCAGATAAGCTTGAAGTGCCGATCCCCATGGTAGTGTGATCGTATAGACTTCTCCATTTTTCCTATGAATCTCCAATAAACTGTCGCCACCTTTTCCTTTATTACTACCTGCTGGAGTGTAGTGAAAAGGTGTTTTCTCAGAATATTTCGGTTTAGCTTGAGTGATCTCGCCTACCGATGTAGATTTCAATTCGTACTCTTCCCCCTCATTCATCACTGGAAGTTCTATCTGATAAATTGTCGGATTGACAGACAGCAACTCTGCTTTAAGAGCCACTTTTCCTTCTTTATTCTTAACAATCGCAGGTGTTGGAATCCCGGAAATTTCCTTATCTATAGCCCCGTCATCAGTACGGAATCGATAGTAAACACGCTCTCCAGGAAGAAAGCCGCGTGAGCTGCTAATGATTGCACGAAGTTTCTGGTCACTATTAGCGATTAACATTGATCCATCTTGTTGAATCGTAAATGAAAATTTCTTTTCATATGCCTTCGGGTTTAGACTAGCAAGACGTTTGATCTCTAAAACGATATCCTTATTTTTCGGATAGCCTTTAAGTTGGAAGATAATTTTATTGTATTCAGGCTCCTGAGCTGTCAGAGGCTTCAATCTTGGAATGGCTTGTATTGCATCCGAACTATAGTACTGAGCCTTAATCCGTGGTTCCGCCGTCGAAGCTCCTGTGGATTCCTCCGAAGGCTGTGTAGACACCTCTGAAGACTGTTCCATTGTTGTTTCTTCAGTTTCTTCCGCGTTAGCAAAAACAGCAGATAAGATAAAAACAAATGCCAAAATAAACTTAATGTTTAAAGGCACAAATTTTCGGCTGGGAGATAGAAAAAGCACAATTCCTCCAATGTAATAAGGGTACAGAAGGGATAGTAGAAGATTGGAAAAATATTTGCACGATATTTTACTAAATAGTCATATCTTACAAAAATGCACCTTTGGAGATCCTCTCGAATTTTTTAAAAGAAATTACTTTTTCGAATGCGTTGAATTGATTGAAATTAAGAAAGTTAGAAAAAATTGCCTATCCGTCCAAAATAATCTCAAAAATTACCGAAAAATTTTAATGGGATAGATTCATACGTTCAAAGAAAACAAGATACGCCTTCTTTTTGTATGCATCGACTTCACTTTTGGAAACTTTACTCACCGAACTATCATTACAACAATACCACTGATCCCCTCGCTTAACAAAAGCAATGTAATGACCGCTCCCGTACCCCCCTATGTGATAGACAAAACTCTTGAGGTTATACTTTACCGCTCCCGTTTCTTTCCCATAGGCTTTCGACATATCAAGAACATCATCTTTCGGAAAATTTACATCGTTATCTATTTTCCTCACTCGTCCAGAGCTGGTATCAAATCGCTTAAGATGAATAGGTAATAATTCTTTTGGTTCCCCAGATAATTGTATACACTCTGTACTGCTTGTTGCTTTGCATCCTGGAGGATTCCAGGTCTCTTCCATCTTTTGTTTAGTAAATTCAACATCAACCAATCCCTGTAAATTGTTTACTCCCCTTGTCAATCCTATCTGTACCATTGGATATCCAGGTTGCTCTGTTTTACTAACTACAGACTTACCATCTACCAAGGCTTCTCGAGTATTTACTTCCGTATACGTTTCTTCCAAGACATTCAACAATACCTCAACAAATGCTGCACTGTCGTGCTGACCCCAACGAGTTGCTTGAGAAAGATCGTTAATCATCCTTGTTTCTATTAACGTCGATAGCAAGTTTTCTTCAGCTTTTTCTATTTGCTGAACGTTGTACGGTCGTTTGTTGACGACTACTGCTAACGAACAAAGAGCATCAAACACCTTTTTGCGATCTGCAAAGTCTTTTACGGACTCTCTCTCAAAGCGGGTTATCCCTTTACTTAACAAACGGGAAAACAAAGGAGATGAGGACAACGCTTGAAAAGAAGCTAATCGATAACAAGCATTACCTATATTAGGAATTCCTTGCGGTGGTAATTTAGGATCGTACAGGATAGGAGCTTCGTAGACTTCTTCAGGCGATGCCGAAGTGATTTCCCCCGCCACATCGGCCGAAAAAGATTTTGTTTCAGTAATATCACGCGTTACGGATGTTGAACGAGATATGCCGGATGACATCGAAACTGAATCACTGTTTTTATTGTGCTCAAAACTCTCTATTTTTTCTTGGTAGAGAAATTTGAAAACTAGATCTAGAATTTTACTTGCTTTCTCTTGGATCCAACGGAAACAGCGCGACATTAGTGGTAGATTGTCACTAGGCTCCTTTTTCGACAGTACAACTAGAGAAGCCGCCTTCGTTTTTGAGATTGTTGAAATGGGAGATTCATCAGATAAATCACTAAAAATAGACTCCTGATCAAACTTAGGAACTACACTCGGGCTATTATTAATTGGCTTCATAAAAAGGATTCTCAATTAAACATTAATATTCATTTTTCTTCTAATTTATTCAGGTAGTATCGAACATCCCTCATTCGATCTTCTTCTATATTCCATAAAACCTAATTATAAATATATAAAACAAAATGAATCAACAAAAATTACACATTAAAGTGAAAGTTTAAATTTAATTATATATAAGATTTTACACTGAACAGCATTCAAAATCTAGCATTTCTAATAGCTCGCTGCTAATCGAGCATCGAAAACCATTTATTACCAATAAAC
>JBAWZJ010000053.1:0-9929 GCA_037143085.1 Parachlamydiaceae bacterium
GGGTTATACTGGTTTCAGTTGAAATTTAGAAAATTTTGGCTAGCGTGAAACCTCCCGCGAAGGAAAACTATTAAATTATTTAATAACATCAAAGCCATAATCTATGTTTTTTATTAAAAATAATATTGATATATATAAACAAAAGTTGTTTAATAAAAGAAATCACCTAACATAGTAGATATACTTTTAGATCAAGGATTGCAATGGCATCAAAAATACCAAGTTCTGGCCACACGACTCCTGAAGGAGAGCAAAACTCTCCAAGCTACAAAAGAAGCAATCAGGAAAATCCCTTGGCAGCAAAAATTGGACAAATTCCTACGCAACAAAGTTGCTCAAAAAAAATAAACGCGGAGGAAGTCGATAACGACAACTGCTGTACTAGAGTATTAAGTCTGATATGGAATTATTTGTTCGGTGACAGCACCGCAAAAACAGACCATAAAAAAAATGACGATGCTCCGGATGTTACATTCGAAGATCGTAGTTTAGCCAGCGTTATAAGACAACCCACATCGCAACGATCTCCACTTATTTTATCTGATCATCATACATCAATGGATGAGTGTTTTTTGCAATGTAGAGAGAAATTCCGCAAATTTGGTCTCGAGATGAAGGTGGTGCTTCCCTTAGCCAAGCCTCAATATGGAAAAATTCGAGAGAATATATTTCATCACCTAGAGAAGGAAGGAATATCATTGAAGGGAAATTTTACTGAAGAGTTGACTGCTGGCCGTGTTATTCAAGGTTCCCTTGGAAGAATATTTTTCAATCGTTTACCGCTATTTAAAGGTAAAATTGAAACACTCCCTCAAAAACAGAAGATAGAAGCTGTTGATACATTGCTTAAAGATATGCTTCAAATAGAATGGTGCCTTTCTAATGAACAAGACTCAGCAAAATTAATGGAAGCGCTCGAGAAAAACATATCTTATAAAAGTCTTGTTTCCCTCATGGTAAACTTTTTAGATGTTTCTTCTGAATCTGCCCCTGAATTTCTTTGGGCGCAAGAATTCAATCCGAATACGTGCTTGATTGAAGGTTCAATAGGTTCTGAAAATCGCGGAGACCCTGTGTTTACCTATTTTCCAGGAATCCGCGATGTCGAAAAATGCAAGGTAGCTCCGCTAGGCTAAACATTGTTTTTAGAGGATTCCAGCCATTGCTACATTTCTCTCGTAGAACCTATCATTGAGAGTTATCCATGCGAAAATAGACAATAAAGCCGAGGTCATCTTATAGCTCACACCAATCCAAGGGGTAAGAGCTGAGGCGACACCTAAAGCTATTGTATTTGGAATATAAACCTGAATGCATGATGCAATCGTTGAGTGATTTGGAAAAATCGCCCGGATAATTGGGCGAGTCACAGCTTCAATGATTGTCGCTGAAGCTGCAATAGCACCTCCTAAAAGAGCAACATTAGCTGAACACCCCGCAAGTAAACTAATTGCTGCTGTCACGATAAATCCTTGGGCTGCCTTGGTAGGCATTTCGCTTGGCAAATGTTGTATATAATTACTCTGAATAGCGCCTAAAATAGCTGTCATACGACCTCTCTGTTTTAAAAGTAAAGGAGCAATCGTATATCCAAATTAGATATAAGTCGAATATTTTTTAAACCAAATATTATTCAAAAGGTCTAAAATGAAAAGACAACATTCAGTTCCACACCCCACAGATTATAGGAATTTTTAGGAAGACCTAGCTCTTCTCCACTAGACGCTTTGGCTGTGGACTGACCATCTTCCCAACGTTCGTAAAAGGGATTAAAAACCAGCGCATAACGCCTGTCTTGCGTGAAAAAATATGTCAAGGGGACCTCAACAAGCACGTTACCCAAAGTGTTTTCAAGTTTCCAGTAAGCTCCCTGGAGGGGACTGATTTCAACGGTAGGATACACTTGCGGCATCCAGGTGAAATTGAGCCCCAGCGACCAATTACAGCAGAAAAAATATTCTGAGATACATCCGACAGGAACATAAAACTCGTTATAGTCAAATTTGATAGACTCTCCAGATTGCTTGAGCCTATGACCAAGGTAGCGATAACCAAAGCCTGAAAAAACAGTCAGCGACCAACCATTGCTACACGGAGCATATGTATATCCTATCCTTTCCTGCACATCGACATAGGTAAGCTGACGGTGAGCGTCAGAATTTTCCGTTTCCCCTAGCCTCCAGGCTGCCTTTAAGCCGCCATAAAAACTATTCCACGGTCTATATTCATAGCTTCCCAACACACCGCCAAGATTTCCGTCAAAAGACGACTGCCCATCGATTTTGATATTCGCTCGAGTATAGCTTCCACCTATCTGCAGACGGGAAATATTGCACTGTTCACTGGAACATATCTCACAATCGGCGTAGACCGTCCCCATAAGAAGGAGAGCCGCCGAACCTAAAATTTTTACTACTTTGGTTTTAAAAAAATTATATAGACTCATTTTTCTCTCTATCATATACATCTAAAGTGTCAACTTTGTTTTATGGTATAAATGTGCAATTGAAATCTTGTCCAGGAGAATTTGATGAATTTGATACAAGCCGTAATATTATCCCTAAGGATAAGTGCATTTCTTTATTGCTCTATGTTCCTCAATGCAAGCACTACTTTCTCATCCACTCATTTCAAGGAATTCTATGGTGATTTTCTTTGTGAAGAAAAGGAAATATTGTCCTCAGTAGGACTCAGTTCGTCCTGCACCTGTGCGGGATGCGGATCGATCCCATACCCTTCAAATACAGGTTATACGACCCCCAGCCCTATTACGAATTCACCAGAAGTATGGAGCTTCGTAAGTGAACCCTATTTGCATCCTATGGTCGTTACGGTAAACACCTTCAATCCTGGCACATCATCTGGTTTGATATTTCTTGCCCCCTATGGCTTTTCCGCTGATGCGATGTATGGTCAACCAGGATCATTAATTGTCGATAATAACGGTAATCCCGTGTGGTTCCGCCCTCTAAGCAGTCCCAATTTGATGAACACCGATTTTCGGATGCAAAAACTTTACAACAAGCCGGTCCTCACTTTTTGGCAAGGAACCCTTGCTACGCCTCCAGCGTATACGAACGCCCCTGGAGGGTCATCAGAACCAGGTTCTTGTTATTATATTCTCGATAACACGTATGCCGTCATAAAAACAGTTATGGTATTGGAAGGATACACTTCCGATATTCACGAGTTTCTTCTGACGCCGAATAACACAGCATTACTCCTTTCCACTAAAACAGTTCCGATGGATTTAACGCCGTATGGTGGCCCTCAAGATGGGTATGTACAAGATTTCGCAATCCAAGAGATCGATTTGCATACAAACAAGCTCCTCTTCATCTGGAGAGCCTTGGAACATATACCTCTCACAGATTCGTATCAAACTGCATCAAGCGCCAGCGCCAGTGATAATATCTGGGACGCCTATCATTTAAATTCTGTAGGTCTTACAGACAGTGTCGATGACATTATAGTATCAGGACGGAACACCTGGACAATTTATAGAATAAACAAACCTACCAAGAATATAATTTGGCAGCTTGGCGGCAAGCAAACGAGTTTTACAATAGAGAGTGGAGCGTCTTTTTCTTGGCAGCATGACGCCCGCTTTCTGCCGGACAATTTCGTCAGTATGTTTGATGACAACTCAAATGGGTCATCGACACCCGAACCCCCATCACACGGGTTAATACTCCAACTAGACACAGTTGGTATGACAGCCAGTTTATACCGCTCTTATTACCACGATCCTAACATTTCAGTCGCATCGCAAGGCAACACACAAAATTTAGCCAATGGCAATAAATTTGTTGGTTGGGGACAATCCCAATACTATTCTGAATTTAGCGAGGCAGGAAATACGGAAGGAGATCCTTCATTGAATTTGTTGTACGCTGCTCAAATCCCAGACTCTAATTACACCTACCGCGCTTATAGGGAAGATTGGGTCGGCATGCCATTCTATCCGCCAAGCATTGGAATAACGTCCAGCAGTGGACAGATCACAGTATACGCCTCATGGAACGGCTCTACAGAAACAACCCAGTGGCAGCTATGGGCAGGTTCAAGGTCTAAAAAGCTTTCCCTGACAACCTCTGCATCACGATCTGGCTTTGAAACGGCCATACTGACAAGCGCTAAAGGACCCTACTTCCAGGTAAGAGCGCTGGATGGCAGCGGCAAAGTGATTGGAGTATCGGAGATAGTAAAAGCCCCTTAGACGCCTGAAAGCAGATTGGCAGCTCAACTCGTAGGACATATCCATTGTGATTCTAAATTTTTTTGGTGCTCAACAATGCCTATAGCCCTTTCGTACGACTCATCCAAAACAGCTTCTATTCTACCTGTCTCTGGACGATATCTCCCATATAAAACAGTTACTGAGGAGGTTTTAGATATAGAGTTGAACATTCCTACATTGGTTACATAGTCCTCAAATGGAGGATTTTCAATAGCCTCAAACGATATCGCTAAATCCAAATTCTTTGGTGTAAATGGATAACTAGACAGATAGGGAATTAGACTGTTTGACTGATTAATTTGTTTGATAAACTCCTCAGATAAGGAGATAAATATTAAGCGGGCATCATCACTATTTACCTGTTGTTTGCCAATAAATGTCATGGAGAAATAGTCGATGCTTGCCATCATCCCTCCTCCACACTTTACAAGCTCGAGGTTGTATAATTTTTTTGCTTTTTCCGCAAACAGGGACATTTCCTGATAAGCTAACTGAATATGAATTGGATCTTTGTTGCTAACACCCATATATTTATTAGAATGAAAACATCCTGTCAGGAAAATACAGAGGCAAATGATCATAATTTTCAATCTAATCTTCATTCAATTCCACCGTATTTATTCACCACCCCATATCCTTCAAAAGCTCTTATCTGATTAAAATTTCTAGAATTGTATAAGTGGTCTTTAACCGGACAGCCTGTCGTTGGTAGATAGTGGACATTATGTTGTAGTATACCGCGAACCAAACCGACAGGATCTGCTAACGGAACCAGATCGCATCGATTGATATAATTAGTAGCCCCTTTAAACCGTTGATTCGCCAGCACTCTAGCCGGCCCTATCGCATTGACATTCATCATACTCCTTAAACCATGACTCAAATTGTTGACTGTTTCGGCTCCCTGGCTGTGTGCCTCAACAAAAAGTGTTCCTGTCTCCCTATATTCTCCCATCAAATTGACAACAGCCTGTGTCGCTTTTTCTGCAATTGCCTGAGCCCTCACCGGAATGCCAACTTTTTGACAGGCGACTTCTAAAAGATCCAACGCAAATCCTTGAGTGTCGTTATACACTCCCCAAACAGTCACACCACCATAATTTTTTGAAAACTCAGCCATACGCTCTCTAAACTCTGTTTCTGTTGTCCCTATCCCACAATAAAGGACATGACGAATATCAGGTGACTCATAACCATACCCTTCATGCTTTACCAATTTCGAATGAGGCTTATTCCAGCTTGGAACATATTCAGATGGATTTCTCCCAGCGAGACACCATCCTCCAAATTCGACAACATCCTTGACATACGGAATAGGAACCAAATTGTATCCAAGAAAATTAATGATTTTCCCCGGAAGCGTAATGATATCTGCAATGAAAGAACATACTGTCGAAAAAATACTGCCTAAAGAACTTGTCCCGCCAACCCCAACTAATCCGTAAAAATCGACGTGCGTTAATGGTCTATTTAACACATACGCGTAAAGGTTTGGGCCTCCTTCTCTTCCTATAGGATCAGGCGTCGCCCATCGTCCCGTGCTGGCATCATAATAGCGTCTTCCAAAATAAATAAATTGTGTTTCTTTATCATGCCGTTTGCTCGAAAACCGCCACGGATTTATCGTTTCTTGCTGTTCGGACTCCCCAAATGCGGTGTAGCGGTAACACTCTACTTGTTCCCCTGTTGTTCCGTCAAGCAAACAAACAACATTACCAATGTGGTCATGGATCGGAACATACAACTTATTGTCAAATTCCATAGCAACGGCAGCGCCTATCTCTGCGCCTCGACCTTCCCCTAAGATACGTAGTTGGACGATTTTTCCCTGTTCATCAACGGCGCCGATTTCGTTTTGCTCTTGATATAGGTATCGTTCAAACTTCGTTTTTTCCCACTCTCCAGACTGAGTTTTAGAATAATATGTCTTAGATAGGCGTCGGTTGTTGTCGTCATAAAGGTAACACACTTTCTGATCTGCAGATATGTACGTTACAAGACGGTCGAGAGCGTCATAACAATAAGTGTACTTTTTATCTTGGTTCTTTTTTTGACAAAGGTTGCCGTTTCTATCATAAGCGTACCTGTAAGTTCCGTCATCCACTAGCTGGTGAAGATTGTTTAATTCATGAGGTTTTCCATCTTTCTCACGCCTGTTATAAAGGGAGTCGTAAATATACCGGTGAGGATGATCTCCTTTTTCTCCTGTGAGTTGATATAGGTCGTCATAAGAATAACCAGTGATATACTCTCCTAAAGCATCATCAATGCGTTTCTCTAAAATATTCCCGATGGGATCATAGGTGGGTATCGTTTCTTTCCATTTTGATGCGTTAATTTCCTTCACCCTCCCCAGGCGGTCATATCCATACTGTACGCTTCCAGCAGCTCCCGGAAGTGTTGTTCGAAGGAGAAGCCCTGATAAATCATAGTTATCATAACTGTGTTTATAGCTCGAGGTTCCACTGGAATTCAGACGGGATATTTCTTTCATCTTCGATGATTCATACCGATACACAATGCTGCTATCATCCGGAAGAGTCAGCTGGACCGTCCGTCCAAGTTTGTCGTTGAGATACCTTAAAGAAAGATTATTCCCTAAATTTTCTTCGATAATATGGTTGGACGAATCAAAATGTCTCGTTGTCAATAGTCCATTAATATGGTCTTCAACTTGTAACGGATTATCATTTAGATCATAGGTATATGTATAATGTACTGTCTCATCGGAAGACTTTAAGGCGATGAGGCGCCCCCTAGAATCATAGTGGTGCTCAATGAATGTGCCGTCATTTTTAATGAGCTTATGTTTTTGTCCTACATTATTATATGTCAATTTAGTGATTTTCTGTTCCGGCGTCCCAAATGCCTCACAACATTCAATCAAACGTCCACAGATGTCATAATTTAGATGAGAGACAACATCCCTATCTTGTTCGATCGAGCTAATAACAGTGTCTACAATCATCCGGAGATTACCGGATTTATCATATCGATTAGCTTGTTGTTGCAGGAGTTTTCCAAAGGCGTTTCTTTTGATTGTCATCACACTTCTATCAAGAGCATCTTGTATGATGATAGATGTATTACCTAAAGGGTCTGTCACTTCCATATAAGGGACATTCTGTCCTATAGCATTGTAATAATCATACCGAACAGTAGTGATTGTCTGATGCCCTTCTGCATCGGTTGTCACAACAGGCTCCCCATGGGAGTCATAAGAGGTAGCTCTTGTCACAACTCCTGCTGTATCATATGTGACAACTTCAGAGATGTTGCCTGAAATATCGAAAACATATGTTTGTTTTAAAATGACATTCCCTTGAAAATCCTCTTCTCTCTCCTCGACAACACGGTTTAATAGATCGTATTGAAATGTTTTTACAACGCCATTGTTATCACTATCATACGCTACTGTTTTCGCCACTCTTCCTAGCGGATCGTAAATATAATCAATGACAGCCTCACCTTTCTGCTTTCTTTTCAATTTTCCATCCGGGCAGTAAGTGTATTCTGTTTCGATTCCCATAGGATCAATTTCTTTCGCTACACGCGATCCTCTATAAACAATCGATTTTTTTGAAACAATGTCGTCAGCATCTATTATCGATCCGATAATACGTCCTAAGAAATCATACTCGTAACGGGTGATTGTTCCGTTTGTCGCTTTTGCCTCAATAAGCGATCCGTTCAGGTCATAGGTGTTTTTCTCTGTCGTTCCATCAGGATATAAAACATCGACAAGTTGTCCACGGATCGTATATGTCATTTTTTTCTCGACACCTAGTGAGTCCTTTTCAACGACCACATTGCTCATGGCGTCGAATCTTCTTTCCTCGACGAGACGAACATAAGCGCCGGACTCATCCTGTGCAGCTGGGTGGATGATGCGGACAGGCCGCATAAAAGCATCATACTCGATATTTGTTTCATTTCCGTAGACATCGACAGTGGCTATTCTGTTTCCTACAAGATCATACCGGTGCGATACAACATGATGGTTCTGATCTTGATGAATCTCTTTCTCACAAATCAGCCGGTTCATAAAATCGTAAACATATTCTTTGTGACAATCGTCTCTTGGACCTTGCTCGAAAACACAGTTACTGTTCGGATCATATTTTCGAACTATTTTTTGACCGATGGCGTTCGCCTCCTCGATCACATTCCCCATTTGATCATATATCCAACTGAGCGTATAGCAATATTGTCCAGTGCTATCATAATGCTCCTGTGTCGCAATTTTAGCCTGGTTGGTATAGGTATTTACAACTTTATGGATAAGTAACTCATCTCCAGTATCAATGTCGAGGCATTTCTTCTCAATAACAAGAGGATAGGCTATAGGGTAGGTCTGACTTTGTTTATAATTGGTAATAAACCTTTCGGTTACACCGTTTAAATCATTAATGTCTCGCGAGTGACCATCATCAGTAATTTCCTTGATAAGCGCAGCATCGTCGTTATACCTATAAAAGGATCGTCGAACGATCTCCCCTCCTGCAACCTGAAATTTCGCTGCGATATTCGTTGTTCTCGGAACATACTCGTACCAAGTAGTTTGAAGGCCATTGCTTTCTTCTAACAGGCAGTTGTGACCATCATCGGAGTAAACTAACCGTTTACAATACGCCTCACATCCATTATCCATGGGTGTGCCATCCGGCTTTAAAGCAAGAGCTACCTGATTATTTCCGGATAGATTACCGTAAATGATGTCTTCAAGAACATTTCCTGCGCTATCGTACTGATAGGTCCTTGCGAAAATAGGAGATCCCTCTTGCTCAAAAGATCGGGATAACAGGCAAGTTGCTTCCGGAGAATCGTTCTCTCCCCAACATAATTTCTCTGTAGTGTAAAGCGATCCGTCGCTATCAAACTTCTTAATCGTTGTAAGCCGATGATCTGCATTAAATCCATAATACGTCTTGTTGTGTAAAGCATCATAAACATCACACCCGCCACTTCTAAAGGAGTACAATATCCTATCGAGCTCACGATCATTAACATCAAGGTGGTAAACAAAATGATAAATGGGTACACAAGTATCATCTACACCTGCAGGAGCCTTTAGAGAACGAACTCTATAAAATTGAGGATCCCGGTCGCCAAGTTTGATCTGTTGACCAAGCACATCGACGTCACGGTCTTCGTAATATTCAGCCCTGAGAATTCGCCCTTCCGGCAGTTCTTTTTTCGTGATGTATCTGATCCCGCCAAAATCCCGGTCATTGATTCGTTGATATCGATAAATCTCCTTCGGCCCATCGGAGCGTTCAACGCCAGTGAGTAAATAAAATTTGTCTTTGGTTTTATCAAAGGTGTAATGAACCCAGCGGCCATCGGCAGAATTGATACACACTTTGGGGTTTTTTTTTAAACTTTTTCTGCTAATGAGAGGGATTTCTACGCTTTCTTTGATTTCTTTGTTTTTATTGGCTATGCAGGCAACTGCCAGCTGACTTTTATTTCCTACATATCTGTGTTTATAAAAAAATGCATTGCCACTATCCTTCTGCTCATAATTCAATCGATACGCTTTATCTTTACTAAAAGGGAACCTCATATACGTTTTAACCCTGTACGATCCTGTTTTCACCGAACAAATATTTGGTGAAATGGCCGATAGCGACTGATTTTTCACATTTGTCTGACCGCTAAGAGCCCCCTGTGAAGTATTTGTCACCCC
>JBAWZJ010000054.1:0-9928 GCA_037143085.1 Parachlamydiaceae bacterium
GCCAATAATAACAAAGTGTTATAGACTGTCGACGAGATAGCTTTGGCTGAACCATCCAATGTGGCACTGACATTTGCGGGTAAAACCTCTGCAGCAATATTTTCGGCCAGCTGTAATCCTATATTTGGATGAATGCCCGGAGCTAATGAAAAATGAACTGTGCTGCTTGGCAACTGGTCTCGTTGTTTTAGGCTGGCAGAACCAAGAGTCTCTTTCCATTCAACAAAACCTTTTAAGGGGACAAAGTTCCCCTCTTTTGTTTCTAGGTATAGTTTTGATGGAGCATTGGTGCTGTTTTGGTATTCAGGAAGTAGCTCCAATAGGATTTTTTCTGAAGTGCCCCCTTGTTGGATGCTCCCAACAGATAATTGACCATAAGCATATTGTAGTAGTTCTTGGATTTGTTTTTTCTCAAATCCCAGTTGATTGGCTATTTCTTCGTTGATCTCTAAAGTTAACATAGGGGAATCATTTTTTAGAGAGCTTCGTGCAAATGAGAATTCAGGATGGGATTGTAATGCTTGAATTAATATAGCATCGGCTTTTTCCACATCGGAAAACTCCATTCCCCTTAAGACAAGTTGGTATTGCCCTGGATTCCCAAAATCGATATCCATGTTGATCAGCTGATATGGCTGTATGAATGTTTGGGTTCCAGGAATAGAATCGATCGTTTTTTGTACATCGGCCATTATCTTTGCTTGTGGGGGGCGGTTTGTGATGTGATGCAGCCGGATGATGAAAAACAATTTATCATTAAAATTGAGGTCTAAAAATGTATCAATATGGGGATTTGCGCGGATCAATTCTTCTAGCTTCTCTTGTTGTTCCTTCACTTGTTCCGATCCCATCCCAGCAGGTAATTGAACCAAGGCAAAAAAGAAGCTGCGGTCTTCGGAAGGGATAAGGTTGACGGGTAGTTTATTGAATAGAAAAATTGTGGCTCCGACAGAAAATAGGGCCATCAGGATGATGGTTTTAGGGAAGCGGAAACAGATTTTTAATGTTTTTCCATACAAAGTGATCATCCGGTTGTTTGCGTTCGCTATGCTTTTTTGCATTGGACTCTGTTCTTTATGGATAGAAAGGTATCGGCTGCACAGCATGGGCGTCAATGTTAGGGAAATGAATCCGGATACTAGAATTGCTGCCGCTAAAGTAATGCTAAACTCCCGAAATAGGCGCCCGTTCATTCCATCCATGAAAAGTAGAGGAATGAAAACGGCAACTAAAGAGAGCGTCATTGAGAGAATCGTGAAACAGATCTGTTTTGACCCAAGTAGGCTAGCCTCACGTGGAGGCGATCCCTTTTCTTGCCAACGGACAATATTTTCGAGGACAACGATAGCATCATCAACAACAAATCCGACACAAAGTGTTAAAGCTAGAAGAGATAAAAGATCTAGACTGAAATTGGCAAGGTACATGATAGCAAACGTCCCAACCAACGATAAAGGAAGAGCAGCGCTTGTGATGATCGACTCTGAAATTCTTCCCAAGCTGAAGTAAATGACTAATACAACTAAGACAAAGGCTAATGCTAGAGTCCACTGTACATCGACAAGAGACTCTTTTATCCATACAGCCTTATCAAACCATAGGTTAAGAGAGATTGAGGGGGGCAGCTCCTTCTGGATGGTCGGAAGGATTTTATGTACAGCTTCGGAGATGGCTACAGTATTTCCGTCGCTCACTTTTTGCAAAGCTAAGATGACCGCTTTAGAGGTTTTTTCTTTAGTGACAAAGCGAAATTCCTTCTCTTTTTTTGACTTGTCGCTGATTTCTCCGATATCCTTCAATCGTACCGAGGTGCCACTGATTTTTACATTTTCTAAATCTTGTGGACGTTTGACAGTTTGAGGCAACTCGATAGATAACTGTTTAGTGCCTGTTTGAATGCTTCCAAGCGGTATTTGTTCCGTATGTTGCTTGATGGTATTGACCACTTGATTAAAGCTAATTCTTCTGGATGCCATCAGTTCTGGATTAAGCTTTAGCCAGATTGATTTCGTTGAACCATAAGTGACAACTTGCGCTACCCCTTCTAGACGTTCCAGTTTAGGGATAATGTATGCGTCGGCATAGCTATTAAGTTCCGCTACGTTCGCGCTCTCTGATGTTATTAAGAGGAACATGATCGGCTCTTGTCCTTTCTCTTCAAGTCGGTATGAAGGACGCGAGTCGAGGTCTTTTGGTAGTTGCTTTTCAGCAGTATTGAGGGCCGCCTGCACATCGCGTATTGCAGTGTTCATGTCTTTTGAAAGGGCAAATGTGAGGGCAATAGAAGACAAGCCAGGGGAACTTGTCGATGATATATCTTCGACACCTTTGATGTGTGTTAGCTCTTTTTCAAGAGGAACAGTGATTAAATCCAACACTGTTTGCGGGCTTGCCCCTTTATATTTTGTCGTGATTTGAATATTCTGACGCTCGATCGTTGGAAGATCGCTTACGGGTAATTTTAGGAATGCTACAATCCCAGCTAAAACGATCGTCAGCATGACAAAGGTTGTCATTACAGGGCGGTTGATGAAAGGAGCGGATAGATTCATTAGGCCTCTATTATTTTATTTCTACCTTGACGCCTGGGGATAGGCGTAAATGACCATCAGTAACGATTCTTTCATTGGGTTCAATCCCTTGGATGACGATCTGATCATGACCTTGTTCTTCCCCTAGAATCAAAGGTCTTACAGAAACAGTGTTATCTTCTTGAATAACATAGACGTAGGGACCCTGTTGATTGTATTTAATGGATTTCTGCGGAATGAGTTTTGCCTGAGATGTTACTGAAACGGGGATGCGAACGCGAACGCTCTGGCCAGGACGGAGTGAGTGTCCTTGATTTTCTACTTTGCCTCTGATCAGCAGCAAGCCTGTTTTGGCATCAAAATGATTATCCAAAAATGTTATTGTCCCATTACGGCATAGCTCTCCGTTGCAGAGGGGTTGCATTTCGATGGGAAGATCCCAGGAGTGAATGTTAGCGTATTCTTTTTCGGTAACGGAAAATTCAACGATTAATGGATCCAATTTTACTATTGTTACGAGAGGGGTTGTTTGACCAGCCGTAACAAGAAGACCTGGGTGTGCATCCACTTTTCCTACTCTTCCTTCCACGGAAGATTTGAGTGTACAACGTTCAAGATCCAGCCTAGTCGTATTTAAACGTGCTTTGTCAAGATCTATGGTTGCTTGTGCTTTTGCTACTTGTGTTTCGAGCTCATCCCACTCACTCTGCGAAATCAAATCTTTTTGAGCCAGCTCTCTAAACCGATTCATTTTTTTCTCTGCCGCTTGAAATCCCGCCTGGTCTATTGCTAATTGTGCTTTTGCCTCCCGTACTTTAATTTTGTAGGGGGTGGAATCGATTGAGAACAAAGGTGTTCCTTGTTCGACGGATTGACCTTCGGTGATCAGTACACTGTCTATTGTTCCACTCACCTGAGGACGAACTTCCATTGACACTGAGGGGTGGAGAGTTCCTATAGCTTCCAAGTAGACAGTGACATCCTTGATGACAGGAGTTGTTGTAATCACAGGAATCGCTGGCGCTTCTTCAGGAGAACGCTTTTGTTCAGATGTGCAACTGATGCACAGAGAAAGGATTAAGATTGAGAATTTTATTCGCATGATTTCTCCGTGTATGGGTGGCCTACTAGTGTACCTGTAGCGTATGCTAAATTTGCAAGAGAGACAAGCCAGCGGGTTTTAACGTCGCTATAGCGAACACGAGCGGTGGCCAGATGTCGCAGAGCGTTGGACACCTCATCAATCCCCTCTTTTCCCACTTTATATCTCTCTAAGACACTGTCATAAGCTTTCATTGCATTTTGAAGATTATCGTCAGCATCAGGCAGCATCTCTTGCGCAGCTTCTAAAGACTTACTGTATGTTAGGACATCTAAGGATATGTTTAATTGTAAGTCATTCATATCTTCGATAGACAGTTGCGTTTCTGCATAAGCTATTTGATTTTGGTACATTGTTTCGAATCCATGGAATAGGGGAATATCGACATTTAACATCACCTGGTACTGCATGGCATCAGCTCTGTCGTGAAACGCATGGTTAGCACCTCCGGCCCCACTGAATGAAACTTTTGGGTAATATCCTGCTTTAGCTTTATTGAGTTTAGAAAGAGACTCAGCGACGCGGGCTTGTTTGACAAGTAAATCTGCACGCTGTTTGTAAGCGAGGTTTATCAGTTCTGTTATTTGCGGTTGTTTAGGAGCCGGCATCGGATCGAAAGAGGCAAGTTCTAATTGTGTTTCAGCAGACAGTCCAATACTTGCCATTAATTTTGCTTTTTGGATATCGACAAGAGCTTTTTGTTGGGTTGCCTCCATCTTCATTTGAGAAAATGTCGCTTGGGTGGTGTATACATCGGATATAGGAGTAAGACCCGTTCGATTGAGTTCGCGTGCTGTGATCAATACTTTTTCTGCATCTTCTTTTGAAACAAGGGCCGCTCCGTACACCTCTTGGGCATGTGCCAGTGCATAGGCATTTTCCAAGACGCGAATCATCACTTTTTGGAGAGTCCAATCCGTTTGCCAGTTTGCAGCCAACAATGCATTTTTTGCCATATCAACACTGGCATTGCGTTCTCCAAAGTCATAAAGCAACATTGTAAGGATGATATCTGCACCGACGATCGTGTAATTAGTGTCCGGTCCATTGATAAATTTAAATGTTCTTCCATTGCTTACGTTGGCGTCTAAATCTATTTGAGGATAGTATGTGCTTTTGGCAGAGCCTAAAGCAGCGGCCGCTCGACGTGCATTCCACCATGCTTGACGTGTCGTCGGATTATTTTCTAGGGCTATGTTGACAAGCTCGGAAAGTGTTATTTTTTTATCGACTTGAAAATCCGTGGCAGCAGCAAGCGTTCCGAATAAAAAAATAGAATAGAATAGAAATAATCGTTGGATAGTTGTCATAAGTAAGAATATTTTATATCAGAAGATTTAAAGAAACAATAGGAATGTCAGCAATTCCCGCCATACCGAACGTCGTTCAAAACTTGGCATTTCTAACTGCGCGAAAATCCTCGCAGCTAGAAATGCCAAGTTTTAAATGACACTCGGTATAAATCATAAATGAAATAGAAAAGAAAGGGGTGGGCAGGATAGGAGGGATTTATTTGTTTTTATTATCCTGCTCATCCTGTTTTAGTTATGATCTAGAGAAAATTGCTTTTATTTGCATATTTTTCCATCAATCCTTTGAGGATTTTAGGGTTGTGAACGCCTGCAAAATGAATGATAAAATCGTCTTCTTCGTAGTTTGAAATATAAGAGTTAATTAACCTTTGGGGAATGACTTCAATTAGAGACCACCATTCTGGATTTTTTTCGAGTTCGTTAATCAGCCCTTGCTGTTCCCACCATGCATCGTTAATGCATTCGGTATGTCCATATACAGCCTTAAGGAAATTTCGGCTCCATTCACAATTTCTGATGAAAAATTCGCCTGTGTTAATATTACTTATGTCTTTAGTTAAAATAAGGTTATTTTCACTCTCTTGTATGAAATCCTCAAGCTTAAATGACATATTCATAATCAGAGAGTCAGCATCTGTCCAAAAAATCCATTGGTAGTTGCTGTTCTCCATTGTCTGTAAAATGATGAGGATTTTAGTCCAGGGGATAGGTCGGGAGCGATCTAGAGACTTTCCTCCGCAGATAAAATCGTAACCATGTTGTTGGCAATAAAGACGTTTATTTTCAACTCCTGAAGAAACGGTTTTTTTGTATTTGTCTCCCGCAACAAGTGTAACCACAGCAATATCAGATTGAGCAAGCAAGGGAGAGTAGGAGGTAACACAAAACAGAGTTGAGAGTAGAATTGATAAAAGTCTCATGATTTTTTGAAGTTTTTTGATGCTTCATATGTTTCTGAAGGGTTTAAAACGACAACTTGAGCGAAGGGGGATGCCAATTTTTCAAAATCAGCGACATTCACTTTGATCGAAGGAAAGGTGTTATAGTGGATTGGAATGACAACGCGTGGGCGGATCCATTGTGTGGCTATAGCAGCTTCTTCGATACCCATCGTGAAGCATCCTCCAATTGGAAGCAGGGCTATATCAGGTTTATAAAAGTCTCCAATCATTTTCATGTCGCTGAAGAGAGCGGTATCTCCGGCGTGATAGATGATTCGTCCGCTTTCAAGTCTCAAAAGGATGCCGGAGGCTTCGCCCGCATATTCTACAGATCCTTTATTGTTCTTGTACGAGCTAGAGTGGAAAGCATGTGTTAAGAAAACGCCAATGCCTTGTTCTTCAACCCATCCCCCCTTATTCATGAAGATTATCTGTTCTTGTTTAAGCCCGTCTGCGGCTAAAAGGTTGCCTAATTCCCAATTGGCACAGACTTTTGCGCCTGTTCTGTTGGCTAACTTAACAACGCCGCTTGCATGGTCTTCATGACCATGGGAAAGGACGATGAGGTCAACATTTTCTGGGTGCTGGCAACTTTCGGGGCAGCTTGGGTTTCCTTCAAGCCAAGGATCGATTAATACCCTCTTTTGTTTACCTGTGTAAATTTCAATGGCAGAGTGACCTAAATAACGGAGAGGCATTGATTGGCTCCTAATGTTAAAATTTCTCTGCTCTTTTCAGAGTCGATTTTATTATCGAACCAGAGGTTAAATTGACCGATAGCTTGTTCGATGAACATCTCATAGCCGTAAATTATTCGACACCCTTTTTTTTCTGAATTTTTTAAAAATTCAGTTTTTTTAGGTTTAGTTTTAACATCCATGACAATGCATCCAGAAAGAATATATTGCGATGGAATGGGCATGACCACCGGGGTACTATTGATTAAAATGTCATATCCTATTTCAAAACAAGTTTTTATATATTCTAATCCTTGTCCGATACAACCGAACTGCTTGGCTATAGCCTCCGCCTTTTCAGCGTCTCTGTTGACAATAGTAACTCGTGCGCCTCTTTGTATTGCTTCGTAAGCGATTGCTTTGGCTGATCCCCCGGCTCCAATAATGACCACATGTTTTCCTTTTACGGGAGATTGCCTCTCGATGGCATTTAACGCTCCGGTGCCATCGGTATTCCACCCGCTAATTTTACCATTTTCGATAAGCAAAGTATTGACGGCTCCGATATTGCGTGCTTGAGGATCGATATTGTCAAGAAAGGGGAGGATTAGCTCTTTTAAGGGCATTGTGATGCTCAGTCCGCGAAACGGCAATTCCTTTGCCATATTCAAAAATTCCGATAACTCTGAAGGTTTGACCTCCATTTTTATGTAGACGGCGTTCAAACTGCAGGAACCGATGAGATTGTTATGAGTCACGTCGCTAATGCTTTGGTCAATAGGATCGCCAATAAGGCCATAGAGAGCCTTTTTTGGAGATCGATAATGGTACCGCTCGATGAGTGTTTGGGCGGAGAGTTGGCCTGGGGCTGTCATTTGGCTGTCATCAAGAGATGCATAGGTTATTTTTCCTAAAATCCTGCTGATTTGTCCATGCGGCCCCATGCTGATGGGGATTAGCTGTTCATCGAACTGTTGTGCCCAGATGAGTAAGCGTAGTGCATCAGAAATATGTTTTGCATACACGGCAATTTTATAAAAGGAAGCTGGGGTTTTACGCATTTCCCTGTAGATCTCATCGAGATTTTTTGGGGTGTCCTTGAAATTATGGTAAGAGAGGATGAGTTTGATGTTTGGAAATTTATAGGATAGCTCGTTTATGAATGTAGATGACGTGTCATGTTCTAAATCGATGTATTCAGGTTCTAATGTTGCTAGTCGACGGATATCGGCAATCCTATTTTCTTCCGATCCGATATAATCTCCCCCCTGTGATAAACTTCGTAATGTGAAAATCATGGGTATTGAAAATTGGGAACGAAGATTTTTTAACTTATTTAGGTTTAACGTTGTGAAACTATCGAGTCGGAGTTCAACGAGGTCGGCGTAGGGAAGCGCCTTTTCTATTTGTTCTGCAGCCTTTTCGAAGTCGGGTCCTTTAATGACAACACAGATCATGATTCATCCAGTGTAGAGCTTTATTTAGGATCGGTGGAGGGATATCAGTGCAGTAATTTGAATTACAGGTGGCAGAGGAACCAATATCATCGATGACAACAAAGCGGGGGACCCCCTTAAGCGATTTTTTATCTAAACACATAGCGTCCATGAGCGCTTTTACGGGGAATTTTTCCGAAAGTTCCAGAGGAATAGAGTATTGATGTAGGATATTTTCAATACGATCGAAAGAATCCTTGCTGAGTTTTCCAATCTCGACAGACAGATAACTTTCAACGAGAATTCCGATCGCGACGGCATGGCCATGAGAGATGGAGTAGTTTGTTAACTGTTCGAGTGCATGTCCAACAGTATGCCCAAAATTTAATAGATTTCGTTTTCCAGGTTTTTGCTTATCTTGTTCTACGATCTCTATTTTGATCCGGCAACTTTCAATAATCGTTTTTTCAACTACTTTAGAATCTAGATTTAAAAGTTCATTTGCATGTTTTTCAAGATAGTAAAAAAACTGAGAGTCAGCGACAATGCCATGCTTAATCGTTTCGACAATCCCATTGAGAAGCTCTTTTTTAGGTAAACTTTTTAAAAAAGAGGGGTCGATCAATGTTCTTTTGGGTTGATAGATGCATCCTATCATATTTTTTCCATAGGAAACATTGACGCCTGTTTTTCCGCCTATGCTGGCATCGACCATTCCTAAAAGGGTAGTGGGGATCATTACAAGAGGAATTCCTCGGCAATATGTTGCTGCAATGAATCCTCCGAGATCTGTTACGACGCCTCCGCCCAATGCAATGATGCATGTATCTTGTCCAAGGCCTTTTTCAAAAAGTTGGTTCTCTATACACTCTTTCATTTCTCTCGTTTTGTTTTTTTCTCCATGAGGGAACGAAAATAGATACGATTCTAAGCCTGAAGAGAGAAGGGTTTGGTTGAGTTTTTCTCCGTACAATGGAGCTATGGTATCATCCGTGATGATAGCGAACCGTGAAGCAAGCGATGACAGATCGAGGATCACCTCTTTATCGAAAATATTCGTTGTGATCATAGCTTTACACATCTATTTAAAAGAAGAGCATCTGCAATTACTAAAGAAGCCATTGCTTCAACAACAGGCACGGCCCGAATGGCAACGCAAGGGTCGTGTCTTGAGCCTTCGGGGAGTTGCAAAGATTCTTCTTTTCCTTCTATCGTTAGGGTTTTTTGTTCTTTCATAATGCTCGATGTCGGTTTAAAAGCAACTCTGCCGGTGATGGGCATACCTGTAGAGATTCCTCCTAGTATGCCTCCAGAGTTATTTGTTTCCGTTTCTATTTTATGGTTTTTCGTTGTGAATAGGTCATTATGTTCTGATCCCTGCATAGCAATTGACCCAAATCCTAATCCGATCTCAAATCCTTTGGAGGCAGGTAAGCTCATCATCGCATGTGCAAGATTCGCTTCCAGTTTTTGGTAAATGGGGTCTCCAATACCTGCGGGAACGGAGAAAGCGATGAATTCAACCATGCCTCCTAATGAATTGCCTTCTGATTTTGTCTTTTCGATTAAAGCTGTCATTGCAGAAGTCGCTTGTGTGTCGGGACAGAATATGGGGCTTTGATGTGTTGCAGAGCGAAGTTTTTCAATATTTTGTGTTTCAATAATGGCTTCTATGCCACTGATCTGTTTGATATAAGCAATTATGTGAATACCATTGTGGGATAGGAGTTTTTTTGCAATTGCCCCTGCAGCGACACGGCAGGCTGTCTCACGCGCTGAAGAACGACCACCGCCTCTGTAGTCAAAAACTCCATATTTTTCTAAGTAGGTAAAATTAGCATGTCCTGGTCTCAGTAAGTCTTTGATCGGTTCATATTTGCTCGAATCGACATCCTGATTAGGGATGATGAGGCAGATGGGGGCTCCAG
>JBAWZJ010000055.1:0-9927 GCA_037143085.1 Parachlamydiaceae bacterium
TGCTTCAAAGCCCCGGGATTCGACGATCGTAAAGCTAGCTGTATTGAATTAATATAGCGCGCTTTACGATCGATCGAATCGCGGGGGCTTTCAAGCTAGCCAAAAAGTCCAACTTTAAGCTGGAATCAGTATATAATCATTGAAAGTAAAAAACAGCAGTTTATCCTTTCATGATTTTAAGGAGATCCTTATAATCCCGGAAATGGCAATCCCACACGCTATTAGATCGTTCTTTTTTACGGGAATTGCTTGTTTACCGTCGGGTTTAATATGAGTAAGACATTTATCGAGTCGTCGATATCGCAAATCGATGAATCTTTCGAGGTTCCTTTGCGCCCGCAATCTCTTGCCGACTTTACAGGGCAAGACCACATCAAAGAAAGACTCGAGGTAATGATCCATGCTGCGAAACAGCGAAATGAACCTCTTGCTCATTCCCTTTTCAGCGGCCCCCCAGGACTAGGGAAAACGACGCTTGCAAATATTCTGTCGAAAGCAATGGGGTCGAACATTGTTGTCACCTCAGGAGCTGTCATTGAGAAACCGGGAGATCTTGCAGGCATCCTCACTCATTTGCAAACAGGCGATATCCTTTTCGTCGATGAACTACATCGTTTGAATCGCGCTGCTGAAGAGTATTTATACCCAGCCCTTGAAGACTTTCGTCTCGATCTAATGATAGATACAGGCCCAAGCGCTCGAAGCGTTCAGGTTAAGCTTAATAAATTCACTTTCGTTGGAGCGACAACTCGTGTTGGACTTCTCTCAGGGCCTTTGCGCTCCCGTTTTGCTTTTTGCTGCCGGTTAGATTATTACGACCCACCTTTGATTGCTAAAATTCTACAACGAACAGGCAGAGTGCTTAATTTATCGTTAGATGCTCAGGCGGCAATGGAAATAGCTCGCCGCTCCCGGGGTACACCTAGGATTGCTATCAACTTATTGCGCTGGGTACGTGATTTTGCTCAAGTCCGGACCGATTCTGTGATTGATAAAGAGGTTGTCGCTACGGCTTTAGACATGCTCTCGATTGATGAAAAAGGGCTTGATGAGATGGATAAAAAAATCTTAGAGGTTATTATCGACCACTATCGTGGTGGGCCTGTTGGAGTAAATGCCATTGCTGTGGCTGTAGGGGAAGAGCCTGCGACAATAGAAGAGGTTTATGAACCCTATCTCATTTTACAGGGATTTTTGAAACGCACTCCGCGAGGAAGGGAAGTCACACCAAGTGCCTACCAACACTTAGGGCGGATGTAAGGTATAAGGAAAATACAGGAGAGTTGCATATGGTGATAAGAATATTATTTCTTTTATTGGCTTTAGTGCCGATGTCTGTTCCAGCACATGCTGGATGGTTTGACGATGTTCTCAGTTTTTTTGGGAAAAATTACTCGGCGCCGCCTAAAATTAGAGTTTTAGTCGTCCATGATCAAGAGGGGGTTGTTCTTGAGGTAAAAGGAAAATATAAAATACACGACCCTCATACAGGGGATCACATGGCTACCCGTTTTGTTGGAAAAAGAAAATTTATCCAGGCCGTTCGTGATGGCTTAAAATGGGGAGAGGAATTTCCTGGTGTTTTTCAACTCGTGATTATACCTGATGAGAAGGCTACGACAACAATTGTTGATGGGATTGAATATCGTGGACCAATTTATGTTTATGATGTCGGCGGAAAAATCAGCATTGTCAATGAAATTGGCATAGAAGATTTCTTGTCATCGACTCTTGCGCAGCGTTATAAAGGGGAGTCTCAACCCGAATTTCTAGCTAGCGTGGTCATTGCAGCGCGAACAGCGGCTTATTATACAGTAGAACATCCCAGAAGTCCTTTTTGGTCTGTAGATGGTCGTATGTCCGGTTATCAAGGATACGCTGTTATTGATGAAGAAACAAGCGTTGAACACGCGATCCACGACACAAGATATATGGTGATGAGTTCCGTCAATCCAGGCGAAAACAAAATCAACACGTTTCCGGCTCAATGGAGCAATGAGCCTGTGACAAATCAAGGACAGCAAGTGGTTTCAAGAATTACTCTTGCCGAAGCTGCGGCAATGGCAAAGAAGGGTGATCACGCAGCGAAGATTTTGGCGAAAGCGTTCCCTGGAACAAAAATAGAGTTAATCAACTACTCTAAATAACATTCAGTATATACCGAACGTTATTCAAAAGTTGGCGTTTCTAACGCGCCAAAACCCCGGGGATCGAAGATTGCAAGTTGGTTCGTATTGATAATACTGACCAACTTGCAATGTTCGATCCGCGGGGATTTTCGCGCAGCTAGAAATGTCAAGTTTTGAATCACATTCGGTATGTACCGAACGTGATTCACCCCCCTATATTAAGGCTATTTATGGACAATCCACAACAGAAAAAATCGTTCCACCTATTACCGACAGCGTTATTTATCACTAAAATGGCTCGTCATGTCCTTATTGGTATTGCAGTTATTCTAGGATCATTAGGAGTCGGAATGCTAGGATATCATCATTTTGAAAACATGGCATGGGTTGATGCCTACGTCAATGCCGCAATGATACTCTCTGGCATGGGACCTATTTCTACTTTAACTACAGAGGGTGGAAAAATCTTTGCAGGAACTTACGCTCTTTTTAGCGGCATCCTTTTCCTTGTCGTCATCGCCGTTACATTTGCCCCTGTTGTCAGACGTTTTTTACACAGATTCCATATGGAAGAAGGCAAATAGGTTCATGGGAAAAATCACTCTCTATTCATTATTGTTATTGATCGGTTTAGTAAGCTCTCAGCTACTTCCTCAAGGCGGTGAAGAGTGGCTGAAATGGGCAACGATGTTTTGCCTCTCATTTATCATGATACATGTCGGCTATGAGTTCGAGATCGATAAGTCACAGATAAAGCAATACGGATGGGATTACGTTGTAGCCGGAACAGCTGCAACATTACCATGGTTATTCTGTGCCGCATATTTCGTCTGGGTTCTTGATATGAACTCATGGAATGAAGCTCTGCTGCTAGCCCGATTTTCATCACCAACTTCTGCCGGGGTCTTATTTTCTATGCTTGCCGCTGCAGGATTGACTGCAACATGGGTTTTTCGCAAAATACGAGTGCTTGCCATTTTTGATGACTTGGACACTATATTACTGATGATCCCGCTCAAAATCATGATTGTCGGAATGCGCTGGCAGCTTGCTGTTATTGCTCCGGTAATGGTTGTTTTACTTTGGCTAGCATGGCGGTATTTGCATTCATGGAAGTTACCTACCGAGTGGCCATGGCTTCTCCTTTATGCAGGAGTGATTACTGGAGTTTGTGAAGGGATCCACCTATCTAGCAAAATCATCGATGACGTCGTCCCTATCGATTTTGAAGTGCTGCTACCCGCTTTCGTTTTTGGCTGCCTCCTGGCACATTCAAAAAAGAAATACGTTCACTCTTCCGATGAGGACTATGCCCAAACGATTATTTCCGCAATGTTCATGATCCTGGTGGGCCTCTCAATGCCACTCATCCCTTATGCTGATGTCGATTGGAAGGTTTTATCATGGAACGTCTTGTTAATCACCATATTGTCAAATATAGGGAAAATGTTTCCCCTCTTTTGCTACAAAAAAGACGCTTCCTTGCAAGAACGTTTTGCATTGTCCATCGGGATGTTTCCACGTGGTGAAGTCGGCGCAGGGGTACTCGTTGTTTCTATAGGATATGGACTTGGTGGAATCACCTTAACGGTTGCGGTACTTTCATTAGCGCTTAACTTACTGCTAACTGGCGTTTTTATCATGGCAGTTAAAAAGCTTTCCGTTAAAACCCAACTTTACCCCTAAATCACGCGTGATTTAGGGGCTGTTTGTCGGATTTAAAACGTAACATTGGTGTCAGTCAGGAAATTGCTGTTATTACCTATAGGCATATATGGTTCTACGCCACAATTTTGATCACCAAATGCCCAAGTCAATCCTATGAACAAATTGGCTGCATAATTGCGTTGTTTTAATGAACCAGAGGCTGAATGCCCTTTCATATAAGAAGCATGTCCGTCGATGCTGAATCCATAGGCCAAAGGCGAACGGAAACTCGCTCCTAAAATATACTGACCGGCTCTTCCGCTAGAAAACATTAAACTTTTCTTATAAGGCAAGCCCGCCCAAATCATTGTGCGGACACAATTAGCAAAACGATGCTCCCAATATAGGTTGATTTGGCTTATAGCCCTGAAAGATACAGGAATCCCTTCCGACTCTTTATGCGCTGTCAAAACATCCAACGTCCCCCACACACCCCATTCATCTGTCTGGTTGTATAAGTACCCGCCTTGAAAACGCAACTGTGCAATCGAACTATCCAAAGCAAAAACACCTGCATTCTTATTCCACATCCAATCGTAAGCAATACCTGCATTAACCCCTGAACAACAGGGCGTTTGCCGATAAATAGCACCGGTCACAAAAGCTTGCTGTTGCGTGCTTGTTTGGCTTCCTGATGGAGAGGATCCTCTTCCTGACCAGTCGTAGACTCCATAGCTGCCTCCACCCTGAACTCCAATCCCATATTCCGTTAAATAGGGAACAAGCGCGCACGCGTTCAAATCTACTAAACCTCCAGTATTCCCTTCCCAGTCTCCTTCTGGAAGGCTACGAAAATAATCGTATCCTATTCCTATCTCACATGCATAAGGGATGAAATTTTCCGCGGCGAGTGTCATCGACACATTCGCCAGGATCGCAATAAAAATCTTTGATAAACTAGACACGACAACCTCCACTTGCAAAAAATGTTTGTATACACGAACCTGATATTTTTTTCCGAGGTTTAAATATGTGGTTATTTCTAATTTGTTTATTGCTAACAGGAAATCTTTATGGAGAGGAACTCCTCTTAAACATAACACAATTAACATTTCCCTCAATGGGTTTTGAAAAAGCTGGAGAAGCTTACTTCTCCCCTGACGAAAAAAGTATCATCTTCCAAGCTGTTCCTGAAGGAGAAGCTCATTATCAAATGTATGTGATGGAAATAGACCAAGGCATCCCCTTAATGGTAAGCACTGGGAAAGGGGCTTGTACTTGTGGTTTTTTTCATCCAAATGGTCAAAAAATACTGTTTGCATCAAGCCATGAGGACCCCAATCCATCAGAGCCAATTAAAGCTGTACCTGGAAAATACAAATGGGACCTCACCCCTTACATGAATATCTACGAGGCCAATATCGATGGTTCTTCCCTTAAAGCATTAACATCAGGAGCGGCTTATCACGCGGAGTGTGCTTATTCACCTGATGGGACACAAATTGTCTATGCAAGCAACGAAGATGGAAGCATGAATTTGTATGTGATGGATAGTGATGGAGCAAATACTCGCAAACTGACGTTCGGTACATCTTGTTACCACGGAGGACCCTTTTTCTCGCCGGATGGAACAAAAATTATTTTTCGAGCGGACCAGGATAAACCAGACTATTTACAAATATATACAATCAATATCGACGGTTCCAATGAGGAACAATTGACAGCAAATCAGGCCGTTAACTGGGCACCTTACTGGCATCCAAACGGAAAAGATATTGCATTCACAACATCGATTCATGGACACCACCGTTATGAAATTTATATGTTAAACATCGAAACAAAAATCCAAACACGATTGACAGACAACCCTTCATTTGATGGCTTGCCGGTATTCAATAAAGATGGTACGAAGATGATGTGGACTTCGCAGAGAGGCGATGGAAAAAGTTGTCAAATTTTTATAGGAGAACTAAGTAACTGATATGAAAAAAAGCATTCACCATACTATTTTTATTATTACTCTCTGTCTAACATCTCAATTATATGCTGATCCACCACCAAATGGAAATCAAACAAGTACCCTTAGTCCGATTTTACCTCCAACATCATTACCTTTTACTATCTCAATTGAGGAAGCTTCTTTCTCCCTTCCCAATGGAATTCATTCGGGTGCTTATGGGATCTACAAAGGAAAATGGCTTTTTCTTGCTGGACGTACGAATGGAGTGCATGGCTTCGGCTCCGGAATCGAGAATTTTCCCCCTTCGCAACAAAATACTGTGGTATATGTCGTCGACCCTCAAACCGAAACGGTTTACTCCCGCTCATTACATGATCCAAAATCAGGTTTGAGCCAGCAACAAATCGACCAACTATCCGTAACAAGTCCTCAGTCGTTTTATACGGACACCACACTATACATGTCCGGCGGTTATGGCATTGATACGGCATCAAATTCGTTCAACACCAAATCCGTATTGACAGCGATAGACATGGCAGGCTTAATCAATTGGGTGGTCACCCCGTCTTCAAAACACTCTGCTGCGAAATACATTAGACAAACATCTCATCCTCTCCTTCAAGTGACGGGAGGATATATGAATGCCATCGATCCCCATCTTTTCACATTGCTCGTTTTTGGACAGAACTTCACAGGGCTTTACACAGACTCTTCTAACGGCAATTATACCGAACAAGTACGTTGTTTTCAAATCGTCGACAACAATAACCAGTTGTATATTCAACCAAGAGAATCAGAGGCCCCAAACCCCAATTATCGTCGACGGGATTTGAATGTTGCTCCTATTATCCGCAATAATAAACAAGCCTTTGTAGCCTTATCCGGCGTGTTCACGGTAGACGTAGGTATATGGACGGTTCCTGTTTTCATTAATACCGATGGAACATCTTCAATGGCAGACCCGATATCCCCTAACACTTTTAAACAGGGAATGAATAATTACGTCTCGTCAAAAGTTGGTCTTTATTCAGGCTCTTCGAAAGATATGTTCATTGTTCTACTTGGAGGCATTACCTACGAATTTTTCTCGAACGGTGTTTTTGACTTCGATGAGGAATTCCCTTTCACTAATGAAGTCACGACAATAAAAATCGATAAAAATGACAATTACACACAATATTTGATGGACAATCAATTTCCCGTCATTCCATCTACGGGATCGAACCCTGGCAACACTCTACTTTTTGGTGCCGGGGCTAATTTTTTACCTGCTAGCGGAGTACCGCTTTATAGCAATAATGTTGTTCAATTAGATAAAATCAAAAAGCCTACCGTAATAGGATATGTTGTTGGTGGAATTATGAGTACTGTCCCAAACACAAATTTTGAGTCGGACTCTACAGCATCTCCATATATTTTTGAGATTATCCTCACTCCATTGTAGACTGACCAATTTACGATGTTCGATCTGCGGGGATTTTCGCTCAGCTAGAAATGCCAAGTTTTGAACGACGTTCGGTATAAATCAGGTTTGAATTTACTTTTATTTAACCTTATTTTGTGTTAGACTCCGTCTTTTTAAACATAATTGAGCCTTTTTTATGATCCAAATAGATGGTTTGACTTTAGCTTATCATGGCGAACCTTTGTTCGAAGACGCCTCTTTTAGTATCCAACCACGCGAACGTTGCTCCCTCGTCGGAAGAAACGGATCCGGAAAATCTTCCCTTTTTCGTTTAATTATGGGTAAAGAAACGGCAGATAAAGGGACTATTGCAAAAAGAAAAAATTACACCATCGGCATGTTGGACCAACACATCGTTTTCACCCGCCCGACATTAATTGAAGAAGCGGCTTTAGGCTTACGTCCGGATGAAAAAGATTGTATTTACAAAGCAGAAACGATCCTATTTGGATTAGGTTTCAGTGAAGAAGATATGGAACGTTCCCCTCAAGAATTTTCTGGAGGCTACCAACTCAGACTTCACCTTGCAAAACTCCTTGTAGGCGAACCAGACTGTCTACTACTGGATGAACCGACAAACTATCTTGACATTGTCTCAATCCGATGGTTCACGAGATTTTTACAAGACTGGCCTGGCGAATTTATTTTAATCTCTCACGATAGAGAATTCCTCGATAGTGTCTCAACACACACTATGGGAATACATCGTCAAAAAATAAGTAAAGTCAAAGGCAACACAATCCACTTTTTTGAACAACTCATGCAAAAAGAAGAGATTCATGAAAAGACACGTGTAAACCTTGAGAAAAAGAGAGAACACTTGCAAGGGTTTATCGATCGCTTTGGTGCCAAAGCATCAAAAGCTGTCCAAGCGCAATCAAAACAAAAAATGTTAAGTCGCATTCCCGTATTGGAAAACTTAAAAAATCTCTACCAGCTCGATTTTCAGTTCAATCAAGCTAATTTCCCTGGCAAGAAAATGTTGGATGTTGAGAATCTTTCATTCTCCTACAACAGTATCGCAATGCACCCGCTTATTGAACACTTATCCTTGTCTGTCGAAAAAGGAGAACGGATTGCTATTATTGGAAAAAATGGACGAGGAAAATCTACGATCCTTCGTCTCTTAGCAGGCGAACTGAGCCCCAATAAAGGAACATCTAAACGTTCTGAAAATCTTGCGATTGGTTATTTCGGACAAACAAATATAGACAGGCTTCACCCAAAACACTCCATAGAAGAAGAAATCGGCTCTGCCAACTCTAAACTTAACCTCACTCAAATCAAGGGAATTTGCGGTCTGATGATGTTCAGTGGGGATAAATCAAAAAAACTCAATGGTGTTTTGTCCGGCGGAGAGAAAAGTCGCGTACTTCTTGGAAAAATTGTAGCGACGCCATGCAATCTGCTGTTGTTGGATGAACCCACCCACCACCTTGACATGGAATCTATTGAAGCTCTAATCGATGCTATCGAAGATTTCGAAGGTGCTGTTATCATGGTTACCCACAGCGAATTAATTTTAAAAAGAATGGCTTTAGATAAAATCGTGATCTGTCATCAAGGGAAACAGGAACTTCACCTAGGGACCTATGAAGAATTCTTAGATAAGAATGGGTGGCACGAGTAGTACCAATTAATTGGTATAACGAATAATCGCAACGCCTGTACCTAAAGACTCAAAATTAACTACAGAGTATCCCCTTTCTTTGATCAAAGCTAGCGTATGAGAGCAGGGTCTTCCAAGTCCTGTGTCGTGTAAAATTATCGTTCCACCTTCTGCCATGTATGGAAGATAGTCCAGAAAGTCTTGCAATGCGCCCATTGTAGAACGGTCTGCATCTATGTGTAAATAGTCAATTCGCCATTCTTTTGCCAATCCCTTAGCCACATTAGCTGTCGTATCAATGATGATTTCAATTTCAGGATAATGAGTTCGCAGAAATGATTCTTTTTTCAACCACACGGGTCTCCCCCATTCACCGACACAGCCATCAATGAGAATTGTTTTTGAATCTGATAAAGAAAGATCTCGTTGAGCTTGTCGGAGCACCCTAGGAACGAATCCATCTCCTGAACCTAAACACACACACAATTTAGCTTTTACGGCATAAACGATGGAATAATAGAGCATGCCAGCCCCAAGATCTTCCCCACGGGCAGCGTGAAGCATACTCCAGCGAGCTTCCTTAGTAAGATTATTTTCAATAAACTTAGAGTCAATTAAGTGCGATTCAACGTCACCCCAAAAACTAAGCATGGGCAACAAAAGCAGCAAACGGATCGATCTCTTAAGGAATAACAACGGTCACCACCCCACTTTCTGCTCCAATGGCATTAACAGAAGATATACTGTAGGTGTAGCGGCCCCCTTTTTTCCGGTTGTGATCCTCATATACTAGAGGTCCCGTCGAGGGAACTATGCCTATAAGGGTACCATTGCGGTGGACCTTGTAACTTACAACAGCTGCAGCTGTACTTGCAGACCATGTGAGCCTATTAATGAGATCCGTTTGTGTCAAAAATTGCTTCTTAATTTGTTTTCCGACCAAGTTGACCGGAGGCGTTATATTTTGGTTGGGCATATAGACTGCTTGAATTGACTGAGAAATAGGTGGATCGATACTCCAAACGACAACGGCGCCTCCATATTGATTCATAGATAATCTTGGATTATTTCCTGCGTATCCGGTTGTCACATAATCCAACTTGAGCTAGATTAAATG
>JBAWZJ010000056.1:0-9888 GCA_037143085.1 Parachlamydiaceae bacterium
GGCTTTTATCTGTCGTTGATAATGAGAACGGTCAATCTTTAATATCCTGTGATTGGGACGAGGCTCTTGGGGGATTTTCGATTGCCTTGGATGATGGGCAACAGCTCGAATACGATTGTGATTTAGTAAAAGATCATACGGGGTTCCTGATTAACAGTGTCCGGATTCAAGGGAGTGAGCGGTATCGCTATACATATAGGAATCATCCATTTCTCAATAGAAAACTATTAACTAGTATAGATCATTCAGACGGTGATTTTTGTATCAATGAGTATTACGATTCAAAAAAGAATCATATTGGTGATAGAACTGTTATTATTGACGATCCTGTCAGAGATCACAGGATAGGAAAGGTGAAGCTGCAAATGGCTCCGGCCGGTGTAGATGATACCCCTATTGTGATGGCTCGGTATTTTTATGAAAATGGATCGACCGAAGTTTTGGATGCAAGTGATAGAAAAACAGTGTATCGCCACCATCCTGATGGTTTTTTGACCGCTATAGAGGAGTATGATGGAGCGAAGTTATATCGGAAATCTCGTTTTATATGGAACAACATCTCTGTAGAGAAGCGAGAATGGCAGTTGAAAGCGAAGGTGTGGGAAGATGGTAAGGGTAATGCTGTCATGGCGGAGACGTTTGATTACGATTCTTATGGCAATCGTGTTCGTCAGACCCTTTACGGAAATTTATCAGGGAAGAATAGTCGTCCTTTGATCTTAAACTCTAAAGGAATGCCAGTAGACAATGGAGTGGAATCGTATAGCATGCGGTGGATCTATGATGCTGCAAATCCGTCGCTACTTCTTTCCGAATCAGAAGATAATGGAAAGCACATTTTTTACAGTTATGATGATGAAGGGAAAAGGAAAACCGCCGAGTTTATTGGAGATGGAACACGTATCCTTCAGCGCTGTTTTTTTGAGCACGACCGTAGCGGCAAGGTATCTAAAATTATTGTTGATGACGGTTCCACAAAAAATAGTGAAAATGTTGTCGGAGTTACTGAACGGCATGTCACAGAGTTTGAGTATAATTCCCGATATAAACAACCCTCAGTTATTGAAAAATTCTGCATTGACATGAGATCGGGTCAGAGCCTTTTAGAGTCCAAAGAAATATTGAGTTATGATCTTTCTGGAAAAGTGGTATCGAAGGAGATTTTTGGTCCTAATGGCTCTTTAGAGGATCTTTTGTCATACGCTTATGACTATTTTGGGCGGGTGATTAGAGAGTCTAACAAAGAAGGCAATGGGTGGGAAAAAGAGTATGATGTTCGAGGAAATGTTATCATTGAACGGGTATTTGATAAAGGACAGCTCCTTGGAGAAACAGATACTCTTTATGATCGCGTTGGCAGAGCTATTCGGATAGATACTATAGATTCTAAAGGGAAAATTTCGACAAAAACAATCCGCTATAATGTTTCCGGAGAAAAAATTGATGTTACGGATGATCTTGGAAATACGACAGAATATCAATATGATGGGATAGGGAGAGTATCCAAAGCGCTTTTTCCCATTGTCATAACAGAAAATGAAGAGACCGCTTCTCCTGTTGAAAACTATAGTTACGATATCTTTAACAATCGGACAGGTTATGTGGATGCTAATGGAGGGATCACAACTTCAGCCTATACGATCCGGAGCAAGTTGTGTGAACAGGTTTATCCTGATGGAAGTAGGGAAACATTCGTCTATAACATGGACGGCACATTGCAGATGATGACAGACCGGAAAGGTGTGACAACACGTTATGAACGGGATATTTTAGGCCGCGAGACAGTAGTTGTTTTAACTGATGCTGAAGGCAAAGTTAGGTCATTCATCATATCAACTTATTCACCCTTTCATCTCAGTAAGACAGTGAGAGATGGGCGGATGGTGACTTCTTATTTCTACGATGGTCAAGGACGGATTTCCTCAAAAGATCAGTCTTTCCCGGAGGGACAGCAGCATGTGGAGTATCATTATGGAACGGACGGCAAACTCATTTCTCAGAAAGAGTTCTGGGGGGATACTTTAACGACAGAATATTTTTATTCGCTGGAAGGTGAGTTGTTCCAGACAACATTAACAGATACTTCTGGACAAATTTTAAAAAAAGAAACCTCGTTACCGGTGTCTGATCCGTCTAATAGTGATGAAGAAGGGGTCACGAGAAATTCTAGAGGACAGTTGGTCCGTTATACTTTTAAGACGGACGTTCATGGTAATACCACGATCACAACTTATGATGCGCTCGACCGTATTGAGTCGGTAATAACGAAAAACAGTTTTGGCAAACAACTGAAACATTTAGAAGTGCGCTATGATCTTGTGGGAAATAAAGTTAAGGAGCTTTCTTTTGATGAAGGGAGCCTGGTCCGTACTAACCGTTGGAGTTACGACTCTTGTAATAGGGTGCAGACGTGGGTTGAAAATGCTGACTCCTCTTTGGCTAGAGAGACGGCATATCTTTATAATAAGGAAGGACTTCTAGAAAGTATATTGAGACCTGATGGAACGACTATCCACCATAAATATACAGCTTCAGGACAGATTGAAGAGCGCCGTTCCAGCGACGGTACATTTAATTATCGATACACATATGATGTTTCCGGGAATGCGATAAAAATTGTTGATTTAGTGTCTCAAACGGTGACTTTCCGTAAATTCGATTCATTTGGCCGCCTGATTGAAGAGTGTCTTGGCAATGGTTTGAAAATAAGTAATACCATTGATTCGATAGGAAGACGCCTCCGTTTGACCTTACATGATGGATCTTCGATTGCTTATGAGTATGATCCCCTTTATCTAAGGTCTATTTCGCGAATAGATCAATTGGGGCAATGTCGTTATTCGCATATCTATAGCAAGTATAGTTTGAACGGCGAGATCCTTGAAACGCGTTTGGCTGGCGCTGCGGGTAACTTGACATTCAACTATGACGAAAAACATCGCTGCCGATCGATTAAGGGAGATGTGTGGAGTCAAGAAATTCCGGAAGAAGGAATGGATTCCTCAGGGGAAATTGTTGAATTACGGGGAAATGATGGCGTTGGTGATTGGACTGCTACATTCGATTATGACGACTGGGACAGGCTTGTATTAGAAAAAGGAGATTTCTCGAATACGTATGGATACGATTTTCGTTCCAACCGAATTAAGAAAAATGAGATTTCTTACACCATCGATGGGTTGGATCAGTTGAATCATGAGTATGATCTTAATGGAAATATGATATCGCGAAGGAATGCGATTTATCATTACGATGCTTTGGATAGACTTACGGGAGTGGAAATATCTAAGAATATCAAGGTTGTATTCTCCTACGATTCATTCAATCGACGCTTGTCTAAGGATGTGTCGACATGGGATGCGAACGCTCAGCAGTGGCGCCGTCTTAGCCGACAGCTGTTCCTTTATGACGGAGAGAAAGAAATAGGCGTTGCCGACGAGAAAGGGAATCTAGTTACATTGCGTATCTTGGGTACTGGCATCATGGGCATGGGGCACAGCTCAGAGATTGGGGCGGCGGTTGCTCATGAGATAGACTCGACGGTTTATGTCCCTGTACACGACCATCGTGGCAATGTCTGTTGTTTGATCGACGCCGCATCAGGCGCTGCCGCTGAATACTACCGTTATTCGGCATTTGGAGAGACAGCTATCTATTCTGCTTTGGGAGAGGCAATCACCGAATCTGCCATAGGTAATCCGTGGATGTTTTCAAGCAAACGATTTGATCCGGAGACGGGATTTGTTTTCTACGGTAAACGCTATTATGATCCAGAATTTGGGCGATGGTTAACGAAAGATCCTCTAGGTTCATTTGATGGACCGAACCCATATGCATTTTTGCATAATAATCCCCTTTCTTCTATTGATTCTTTCGGATTATTTTCATGGTCATCTGTCTGGTCTTCAACAAAAAATATAGCCTCATCGTTTGCCTCATATATGAATGATTTAAAACGGCGTTTATCGTACACCGAACACATGCGAGGTGAATGGGATTATTTAGCCCATGAGATGTTCAGCCACGGATTTTTGCAATTTGCCGGTTATTATCAACATTCCATGGATGTGGGGAAAACCCCTTTTGGCAGAGAGATTAATGATAAAGTTAGGATCACGTTGATTAATGGAATCTTGAATGCGCGTGGAGATTTGGAACAGTCTTTGGATCTATTTTCTTCCACTCATGGAAATAATGTGATCCACTATATCTTTCACCCGACGGAAGGATGGTCTCGAGATATTATGAAGGCTGTTCTATCAAAATGTGGATACGTCAGCCCTGAAGCGAGGCAGCTTGCGAATAAATGGAAAGAGATGATTGAAGAGATGGGTGGAATCGATGGTGGAGGTGTGGTTCTTCACTATGCCCATAGTATTGGTGCGACAGAGACAAATATAGCAAGAACTCTATTGACACCTGAAGAGCAACGGTTGATTCATGTTATTACCTTGGGATCGCCGAGTATGATTTCGAACGATTCTGGATTTGGCAGTGTTGTTAATTATGTAAGTAAACGGGATGGAGTGAGCTTGCTTGATCCGATAGGTTATTTAAAAGGACTGTTTACCGATGAATACAACCTTCAATTTAAAGGGTCATTTTGGGGAATACCGTTGATCGACCATACTTTATTTACCGATACATATGTTGGAGTCATCAGAGATCTTGGTAATGAGTTTGTCGATCACTATGGTCGTTGAGGACTATGCTAATTTTTGCACTATAAGCAGTATATAGGAGAGATAAAGCAACTCAACAAGACTATTTTGTTTTGAAGAAGATATTTTCTTGATAAAAATTCAGAGATCATGCAGAATGGCTTCTTCTTCTGCACCGGTAGCTCAATCGGATAGAGCACCCGGCTACGAACCGGGAGGTTAGAGGTTCAAATCCTCTCCGATGCAATGATTTTACAACCGTTTCCTTCGGGACCATTTGAAACTAATGCCTATGTTGTTGCGTGTCCGCGCACTCATCAGGCGGCGATTGTCGATCCTGCTCCTGGCAGTTTCGATATAATTACTTCTTATATTGAAACTAACCATTTAATTCCCAAAGCTCTTTTGTTAACCCATTCTCATTGGGATCATATTGCAGATGCTGCGGCCATTAAAGCTAAATACAACATTCCCGTTTATATACATTCATTGGATGCTCCGAACTTAGAATCTCCCGGCGCTGATGGATTGCCTTGTTGGATTACATTTGAAGGGGTGACTCCTTCTTGTTTGATAGAGGAAGGGGACACGATTGATATTGGAGACCTTCATTTTGAAGTTATTCATACTCCGGGGCATACTCCCGGAGGAGTTTGTTTTTATTGCCCGGGAGAGGATATATTGCTTTCAGGAGATACGTTATTTAAAGGGACAATCGGCAATTTATCTTTTTCTACAGGTCGCCCCGCTTTGATGTGGCCTTCGTTAACAAAGTTGTCTTTGTTACCGCCGAAGACCAAGGTGTTTCCGGGTCATGGAGGCTCGACGACAATAGGTAATGAGGATTGGCTGGGAAATGCGGAAGAAGTTTTTGGACATTAATTTCAACCCGATTTGCGCCTTATCGACCGTAATTTGAAAAGTGTTGCTTTTCTCTCTTTTCAGATCGCTGCTGTTAGGGCGCAAGTCACGTTTTAAGGAGATAAATTGTGGTAGGAACATTAGTTGGAAAAAAGGCACCGGAATTTAAAGCTAAGGCCGTTGTTGGAAAACGCATCGTCGATGATTTTTCCCTCTCGAATTATAAGGGAAAGCATGTTATTTTTTTCTTTTACCCTCTCGATTTTACATTTGTTTGCCCTACAGAGCTTCATGCTTTTCAAGATAAGTTGAACGAGTTTGAAAAGAGAAATGCTGTTGTTATTGGATGTTCAGTTGACAGTGCGTATAGCCATCATGCGTGGGTACATACTCCAAGGAATAAGGGTGGGATAGAAGGTGTTGAATATCCTCTTGTTTCCGATCTTAATAAGACAATTTCTACGGATTATGGAGTATTGATTCCGAGTGAAGGGATTGCTTATAGGGGCCTTTTCTTGATCGATACTGCAGGCGTTGTTCGTCATCAGGTGGTCAATGATCTCCCCTTAGGTCGGTCGGTTGAAGAAACTTTGAGAATTCTTGATGCATTGATCTATTTCGAACAACACGGGGAAGTGTGTCCGGCAAACTGGCAGACGGGAAAGAAAGGGATGAAGCCGACTCATGATGGGTTGATCAGCTATTTCAGTGCTCCTGGCATCAATTCTTAAAAGAGTTCTTACTCTAGCACACTGTAAAGTTTAAGTTTTACAGTGTGTACGTTGTTCCACAAGATATCCTAGATCTATATGAAGAAAAATATAGGGATAATTCTGAGATCCTTTCCAAGCTCCGGAAAATCATTAATTTATATAATAAAATCCCGAATATTGTTCAGTTGGCAAGGAAATTAAAAGAGCAATATCGTGAACGGCTGTGCGCTATAATGAACTTTCGCCGAGGAAAACTGGAGTGGAAAAGACTACAGAGCAATCGGGAACTTATTGTTGATGAGATTGTTGAAGAATCCGTATCGTTTTAAGCATTCTAGAAAATATTACCGTTATATCATTCCCATTGTTGATTTTGTTGCTCGACAAAAGAGTCTTGCTTCGGACGTAGTTTTGGTAAATTCTTGAGTAATATTTTGTGTATACTGAACGTCACTCAAAAGTTGGCATTTCTAGCTGCGCGAAAATCCCCGCAGATCGAACATCGTAAATTGGTCAGTATTATCAATACGAACCAATTTACGATGTTCGATCTCCGGGGTTTTGGCGCGTTAGAAACGCCAATTTTTGAATGACGTTCGGTATATAAATAATTATATTTATTTAATATTATTTTGTGGTGTTTTTAATTTAATTGTTTTTTAATATTCAGTTTTTGTTTATTATATTTTTTTGTGAGTTTGGAACTCCAGCTATACCGAACGTCATTCAAAATTCCAACTTTCAACAAGAAGCAGTATATCTAGAAAATCCCGAATGGCAGTGCGCCAAAGGACATCGGTTCTTATGAGTTTGAAGATCCCAAGCCCCCTGAATTTTCATCGTTGGTCTAGAGGAGGGTGTATTTTTGATTCATTTTTCCCAAATAAATATGTCCAAAAAGAGGTGCCGAAATGGAAGCTTGTTTCTTTACCTGGATTATACGGTCTAGAGCCGAGCTTTCAAGAATCAGTACAAAAGGTTCAGGCGGCTCTTGAAAGGGTTAAAAAGGATTTTCCTCAATGGGATGCATTGCTATGGTCTTACGTCCCAGAGCATGAAGGTTTTGCTGTTTCTTCCTTTGATCCAAACCGTCGCCTGGAAGTTACCGAGCTGGAGTGTATGATTGACCAATATCGATCTTTAGACTCTGGATTTCGTTGTTTAACAACAAACTGTTATGGATATGAAGTATGGGTGCCGCGTGTTTTTAAAGAGGGCAGCGCCATCACTATTCTTTTTGAAAATTATTGTGATTATCGTTCCGAATATCCTTTGAGCCCTGATATTTCTTTTGAGATGTTAAATAAGATCAAAAAAAGAGCGACAGAGGCTCTAGATCTGGAAAAATTTGATAGGCAAGCTGAATTATTAAAAGTTGTGGAAGTAGTAGGATATAAGATTTCTGAAATTGATAGGGTATATAAATGCATTGATACGGACGTTCATTATAGGCAGGAGCTTAAAGAATTTATGGAGGAAATGGATTCCCTGATTACGAACCCATTTCCGTGATAATTTATTTTTAATCTTCGTAACTAGAGTCTAATTCAAAGCATCGTTTTCTGAGAGGTTCTATATAGCGTGCTATTGTGTCATCTCTCGTCGTATTAGCCAGCGGTAAATATTTTAAGATTGCTGCGGAGGAGCCGAATATGTGCCCTCCTGCCATAATCTTCAGCCGTGCTAACTTCACTTTGTATAAAAATTCTTCCGTGCGAAATGTGTAATGGTTGACCTTGATTTCGTTTGTTGATGGGTGATGAATATAGGTTCCTCTTGGGTGAGAACCCCTGTGAGGGCTATCTATTGATGTTGTGAGTTTAGTTTGATAGATGGACTTACCCCATGCTTCACCGACTTGATCACCATCGGGGGCTCTAAAAACGAGTTCTTCTATCATTAGTTGTCCGGGCTCTAAATTTACTACTCCGGATGTCCCAAACATTTGCCACTTGATATAGATAGAAGCGGCATTTTTGTGGTTTTTTAAATAATCTTTCAAGTCAATAGATGTGTGTGGATTAATGAATTCATCAGTATCTATGATGGCGAGCCATTTTGTGGTAGGTTGTGCAAGAGCCAATGTGTGGTTATACATGTAATTTTGGTCTAAGTTTGTCCAGTTTGTTTTAGGAAAATCGAACAGTTCTACAGTACCATTTTTTATGTAGGGGGTAAGAACTTCCAGGCAATTATCCGTGCTGCAGTTATTGTATAAATAGAAATGTTCAACACCTATGAGTAGGTGGTATTCGATCCATTCTTTTAACCATGAAGCTTCGTTTCTAAAAACACAGCCGAGAGCTAGCTCTGAATGAGTTTCTTGTTCGATATTGTCGGGATGAGGAATAAAGAGTTCTTCATACGGGAGAGGGGGATAGCTGTATAGGTGGAAGCAGAGAAAGCAGAGTAGAAGGCTCATAGCGTGTGTGTACCTAAGCATTTTCATATATATCCTTTTGAAATTTGGAAAATTTTGAACTATGAACTGAACGTAATTCTTAAATTGACATTTTTAGCGTGCTAAACCCCCGGGGATTTTGGTTCGGCTAAAAACACCAGCTTTTGAGTCGCGTTTGGTATAACACCTTTTTACTAGAGGTTGATAATAGTGTCAATTTTTGTGTTACGTTCGGTACAATTTACGAAATGCTAAGTAAAGGATAGGAGTGACATATAGTGTGAGCAACTGTGAGAAAATGAGGCCTCCAACGATTACCAATCCCAATCCCCGACGCATTTCACCGCTGTCTCCAAAACCAATTGCAATAGGAAGTGCTCCCATAATTGCTGCAACCGTTGTCATCATGATAGGGCGGAAGCGGACCATGCTTGCATCAAAAATTGCTTGAGTTGCAGAACTTCCTTGATTTTCAGCTTCGATGGCATAGTCTACCATCATAATACCATTCTTTTTTACGATACCGATGAGTAGTAAGAAGCCTATAGCGCTGAATATGGAGATCGGTTCATCGAAAAGAAATAATGTGAGAACACCACCCAAGCCCGCTAGAGGAATCGACGAAAGAATTGTCAATGGATGAATGAAGCTCTCGTACAAAACGCCGAGCACGATATAGATGGCGATAATCGCAGCGAGGATGAGCCAGGGCTCGCCGGCCAGCGACTTGGCGAATTCGGCGGCATCGCCCGAATAGCTGCCGGTCACCGAGGACGACATGCCGATCCGCTGTTGCGCGGCGGTGATGACGTCGACCGCGTCGCTCAGGGCATAGCCCGGCGCCAGATCGAAGCTGATGGTGATCGAGGGGAACTGCTCCTGATGCGCGATCGCCAAAGGCGCCGAGATGTTCTCGAAGCGCGCGAAGGCGGCGAGCGGCACCTGGTTCGAGCCGGTCACCGCGTTCGGCGTCGCACTGGTGTTGGTATTGGTGGTGCCGGACGCGGTGTTGGCGACAGTCGCCGCCGTGCCGTTGGCCGTGCTTGCGCCGGTGACATAGAGCTTGCTGAGCGAGGTCGGGTCCTGCTGGTAGCGCGGCTGCGCCTCGAGAATGACGCGGTACTGGTTCGACTGGCCATAGATCGTCGAGATCTGCCGCTGGCCGAAAGCGTCGTTGAGCGTGTCGGTGACGCTCTGCATCGACACGCTCAACGACGCTTTCGGCCAGCGGCAGATCTCGACGATCTATGGC